>NZ_JACJSE010000002.1:300000-587751 GCF_014698045.1 Aulosira sp. FACHB-615 | reverse complement strand
CAGCCTACATACAGGCGGTTGTTGGTGCTGGTGATCCAGTTGCAGAACTGCTCCCATACGTTGGCGCTTTTGCGCTGTTGTAAGGTTGCTGTCATGTCTTTATGATTGCTTTTTTTATGTATGTTTCAGGTGTTTTTACCTGTTGTTACATATCTTAAAGGTAAACATTGCGTTTTGTAAAGTAATCTGAGGAAAAATTTTTAACTTAGCCTGTAGAAAGCTCTGATACCTAGTTACAGTCAGGGTTGTGCGGTAAATTGATACGTTTACAATTCTTTAATAAATTCTATTTTATGACCAATGCCAATTCTGCCATTGTTACCTACAGCCCAGCTTACACAATCGTTCCAACCTACGAGTGCTTCAATCGCTGCGCCTACTGCAACTTTCGTACTAACCCTGGCGAAAGTCCTTGGCTAACGCTATCAGCCGCAGAGGAAATCTTAAAACGACTTAAAAATGAGAAAGTCTGTGAAATTCTGATCCTTAGTGGTGAAGTACATCCCAATTCGCCACAGCGTCAGGCATGGTTTCAACGAATTTATGATTTGTGTGCATCAGCATTGGCGATGGGTTTTTTACCGCACACTAACGCCGGGCCACTGAGTTTTGCAGAAATGCGACAATTAAAAAATGTTAATGTCTCAATGGGTTTGATGTTGGAACAGTTAACACCAGCTTTGTTGAAGACTGTACATCGCTACGCACCTAGTAAAGTTGCAGAACTGAGACTGCAACAATTACAATGGGCGGGAGAATTGCAAATTCCCTTCACCACCGGTTTACTTTTAGGAATTGGCGAAACCGCAGATGATTGGTGGACAACCTTAGCAGCCATATCTCATATTCATCAACGCTACCATCACATTCAAGAAGTGATTTTGCAACCTCATAGTCCAGGGAACCAGCAAATATTTGATGCACCACCATTTGACCCCCATCAATTACCAGCAGTTATTAGCAAAGCACGTCAAATTTTACCGCCAGAGATTACAATTCAAATTCCACCCAATTTAGTTAAAGATGAGCAATGGTTACTGGCTTGTATTGAAGCTGGTGCGAGGGATTTAGGTGGGATAGGGCCGATAGATGAAGTGAATCCTGATTATCCACATATTCAGGAACAAGAGTTGACAGAAATTTTACAACCTGCGGGGTGGGGGTTAGTACCACGTTTACCTGTGTATCAGCAGTTTGATAGTTGGTTAGCGAAAGAATTGCAAATAGCAGTGAATCACTGGCGGAAGATTTTAGCCTAGGCTATTCTTTTGCAAGAACAAAAAAGTGAATATTTGTCGATTTATTCGGTAAAGTTTGACATAGTATGGTAAATTTTCCGATAGTATTAAAAATATATTGTTAGTCCATAAAATAGGTCACAGCCAAAAATCTAAATCAGATGGATATCATCAGTAATCAGTTATTTTACAAATAAAAATTTCCTATCCAAAAATTTAATTAAGCAAAAACTAATAATAAATATATGAAAAAACGCTATTTTTTAGAAGCAAGCGCCGTATTAACAGGTGCAGCCTTATTATCCCAGTTTATTAATCCGAGGACAGAAATCGTGACAAGTTCTAACACTGAATTTGAAATTACCAAATCTGAAGATGAATGGCGCAGTATTTTAACACCAGAACAGTTTCGTGTTTTGCGTAAACATGGAACTGAACGGGCTTTTACCAGTCCCCTGGATAAGCAGTATACAGAAGGTACTTATGTGTGTGCGGCTTGTGACTTACCACTGTTTACATCTGATACCAAATTTAATAGTGGTACTGGCTGGCCAAGTTTCTTTCAACCAATTGAAGGTGCGATCGCCACTACTGTAGATCGTTCATTATTTATGACCCGCACAGAAGTTCATTGTCGTCGCTGTGGTGGACATTTAGGCCATGTATTTCCTGATGGCCCTGCGCCTACAGGTCAACGTTATTGTATGAATGGTGTGGCGTTAAAATTTATTCCGGCTTAATTAGTAAAGATGCGATCGCTCTCATATTTTGACAACTAAAAATTCTAGAAGCCCAGTTTTTGATAAACCTGGGTTTTTTCTTTCTTCCGAAGTATTAAAAATACATATATCTTCTCGTAAAACCATACTCATGTATTGTATTTCTAGTTCAAGCTAACTCAACAAATTTTTTACCAGAGAAATAAAAATGCGTTCCCAACTAAAAAGCATCACCATTACCACCCTCCTATTTTCCTTATTTTCTCCGGTAGCAATATCAGCAAACAATGTATTAATCAAGCAGACATTAGCACAAACTGTCGCTCAAACTAACCGCAAAACTGAAGCAGATAAACTCTACGAACAAGGCGTACAACAATATCGGCGTGGATATGATGAAGATGCTAGAAGAAACTATGAACAAGCACTAACTATTTACCTTCAAATTAATGATAAAAAAAGTGTTGGACAAACTCTAAATAATTTAGGACAGATTTATAATCGGCAATATCAATATCAAAAAGCATTAGAAATATTACAGCAAGCTTTAGTAATTCGCCAAGAAATCAAAGACCGTGCAGGTGAAGGAGAAACTCTTGATAATATTGGTGCAGCTTACTCTAGTTTAAATCAACTAGATAAAGCATTAGAAACATTACAACAAGCTTTAGCAATTCGCCGTGAGGTAAATGATAAAACCGGAGAAGGTGTTACTTTAAGTAGAATTGGTGTGACTTATTCTTATTTAAAACAAGAAACTAAAAGTTTAGAGCTTTTACAACAAGCATTAAAAATACATCAAGACTTAGGTGATAAATTTCAAGAAGCATCTACCCTATTCAGAATAGGAGGAGTTTACTTGGATATGTCAAAATATCCTAATGCTTTGGAATGGTTTAATAAAGCTCTAGCTACTAGCCGTGAAGTAGGAAACCGTTCACTTGAAGCGAGAAGTCTAAAGATTATCGGGCTAACTTACGGCCTGTTGAATAAACCGGATCAGGCTTTAGAATTTTTACAGCAAGCCTTAGTGATACAACGCGAAATTAAAGCCCAAAAAGACCTGCTTGACAACTTAGAACTTATTATTAATAGTTACATTTCAATGGCTGGTGATGCTAACTCCAGGGGAATAACCTCTCAAGTAAAAAAAGCATCTTTACAAGTTATTAAATTCGCTGAAGAAGCTTTAACTCTTGCTCAAAAGCTAAATCGTCGAGAAACAGAAACAAATATATTTCAGTCATTAGGATCGGCATACATATCGTTAGGAGACGACAAAAAAGCCCTTGATTTATTGCAGCAAGCTCTTAAAATTGCTAGACAAATAAAATCAATTGATGCAGAGTATAACACTTTAATCTATTTAAGCAACATTTATGTTCGACAAGGAGAATATCGTAAATTAGTTGAGTTATACGAACGACAATTACAAATTACCAGAGAGCAAAAAAATGTTAACAATGAAGCATTGATTTTAACCTCTATCTGCTCAAATTATCAGGTTTTAGGAGAGTATCAAAAGTCAATAGCAGCTTGTCAAGAGGCTTTAGTTAAAACACGAGAAATAAAAATTTCTGAGTTATCACCCCAACTTCAAGATAGTTTTCTAGGTGTGGAGCTATCAGTTTTACAATTCTTAAGTAGTAGTTATCAAAGTTTGGGAGAATATGATCAAGCATTGGATTTTGCTAAACAACGTCTAATTTTAGCCCAGAATCTTCGTAAGCCCAAACTAGAAGCCGATGCACTGATTGATTTAGGTTATGTTTATGAGAACTTAAAAAATTATCCTCAAGCTATTGAATTAACTCAAAAGGCTTTAATGATTGCTCGCCAAATTAACGAACCGTCACTAGAAGCGAAAGCTTTAAGGCTACTTAGCAATATTTACACAAAACAGAAAAAGTATGACTCTTCTCTTGAGTTAGCACAGCAAATTCTAGCAATTGCCAAACGCTTAGAAAACCCAGACTTAGAAGTACAAGCTTTAGGCTTATTTAGCAATATTTACCAAACACAAGGTAACTATCAAAAAGCCCTGGAGTTTACGCAACAGCAACTAGTAATGTTTCGACAAACTAAGCAACGTGGGAACGAATTTATAGCTTTAAGCCGTCTTGTTGACATTTATCTTTCCTCTGGAGATACACAAAAAGCTTTGGAAGCTGCTAATCAGTCGTTAAAAATAGCAAGACAATTAAACAGTAATTTATCAACACAAACTTCTTTATTCAGTTTTACTAGAGTCTACTTTTTAAGAGGAGAATATGAACCAGCAATACAATACGCTCAAGAAAGCTTGGAAATAGCAGAAAAAACCAACAATTTCTTAGGTAAAGTTGTTGCCTCAATTAATCTGAGTGATATCTATAATTCTCTGGGTGAATATAACAAAGTTATTGCAGTTGCAGAACCACAATTATTGCAAGCAAAAAAACTTAAAGATCGTCATTCAGAAGCAGGATTACTGCTTAATTTAAGTCAAGCTTACACTAGTATTGGTAATTACCAAAAAGGTAAAGAATTAGTAGAACAAAGTTTAGCAATTACCAGAGAAATTCAAGCGCGTCCTTTAGAAGCTCAAGCACTAGCTTATCTTGGTAACGTTTACAGAAATCTCAGAGATTATCCCAAAGCTTTAGAATTAACTCAGCAAAGTTTACAAATTGCTCAAGAACTCAAAAGTCCTGCTGTTGAAATATTCCCGCTAGGTATTCTTGGCGATATTTACAGTAATTTAGGTGATTATCAAAAAAGCAACGAATTTTATCAGCAACTATTAGCCAAACAGCGACAACTACAAAACCGCATCGGTGAAGCTTTTGCTTTACATGCGCTGGCAATTAACTACTTTGATACCGGAGAAGCGCAAAAAACTGTAGACTTTGCTCAAAAAAGTTTAGCTATTCTCAAAGACAGTAAAAAACCAGCTTGGGAAATTATTCCACACCGGACGTTAAGCATAGGCTACGGTGAATTAGGCAATGATAAACAAGCAATTCAAGAAGTACAAACAGTTTTAGCATTTGCCAGAAAAGTGCAGAACCCAGCTTATGAAAAAGATGCGCTGAGTCTTTTAGGTTATTTACATCGTAAATTTGGCAGAAAACAGCAAGCAATTACAGCTTATCAACAAGCATTAGCAATTAAGACTCCCACAGAAGTTACAGGCGGTGACTGGGGAATTGATGCTGGTTTAGCTCGTACTTACGCTGATTTAAATCAACCAAACGTAGCCATTACCTACTACAAACAAGCCATCAATGGTATTGAGCAAGTCCGTCGCAATATTGAAGGATTACCACCGCAGTTACAAACTACTTTTTTACAAACAACAATTGATTTTGGTCAAGTAAAAATATCTGACATTTATCGTCAGTTGGCGACTTTATTAATATCTCAAAATAGAGAACAAGAAGCAACACAAGTTTTAGAACTGCTCAAAATTCAAGAAATTAAAGATTTTGCAACTGCTGGCGTTCCACAAACAGACAAGCCAAAAGTTCTTTTAACTCCGGCTGAGAAAAAAATTGCCGCACCAAATCAATCAATTGTTGCTTTAGCAAAGAAAATTAGCGAGTGTGAAAAAAATAACTGCCAAAATAAAGCTCAACTCAATGATCAACTGACAAAAGTAGTTGCTGACTTTAACCAAGAACTAGTAAAAATAGAAACAGAAATCAGAGAAAGATTAGCAAAAGATCCTGGTGCATTTCGTCCTGATAGTCCCAAGGTTTTAGAAATAGTCAAAGCACAACCCGCTACAGTGATGATTTATCCATTAGTGCTAGAAGATAAACTCTGGTTACTATTGTATTCTGGTGATGCGGCGAAAAAGTTTGAAGTTAAAGTTGGACAAGATGAGTTAGGAAAAACAGTCCAAGAATTTCGCCAGTTTACCAGACGATGCCAAAATATTACTTGTGATGCTAAAGACATTGCTCAAATTCAGTCAGTTAGCCAAAAACTGCATAACTGGTTGATTAAACCATTAGAAGCAGAATTGAAAGAAAATAAAGTGAAGAATCTGGTGTTTGCTCTTGATAGGGTAACACGCTACATTCCCATGAGTGCTTTGTTTGATGGTAAGCAATATTTAATCGAAAATTACACCATCTACAACGTTTTATCCGCAGATTTAACAAACACAACTGCTACTTTACCTACAGGAACACAAAATACTTCGGTTTTAGCAATGGGAGTTTCTGAGTCGGTGGGTGGTTTCGATGCGCTAGAAAATGTCCCCGCAGAGTTGAAAGCAATTGTAAAAACTCAGAACAATTCACAAGGTATATATCCAGGAAAAGAATTCCTCAACAGTGCTTTTGATTTTCTAACTCTGCGAGATAATCTTGCAGGAAATCAAATTTTACATCTTGCTACCCACGGAAAATTTGAACCTGATAGTAGAGATGCTTCTTTTTTGCTGTTAGGAAATGGCGAAAAATTGGCAATTTCTCAAATTCAAACTTTAACTAGATTGGATAATATTCACTTAGTTGTTTTATCTGCTTGTGAAACGGCCCTTGCTGGTTCTCGTCAAGATGGAATTGAAATTGCTAGTGTGGCATATTCTTTCTTAAATCGAGGCGCAAAAGCAGTCATCGCTTCTTTGTGGCAAGTGGAAGATCGCAGCACTAGTTTACTCATGCAACAATTTTACAAGAATCTTGCTGATAAAAATCGCCCAACCAAAGCTGATGCTTTACGCCAAGCACAATTGAGTTTACTGCGGAGTAAACCTAGAAATACAGATAGTAATTATTCTCACCCGTATTACTGGTCGCCTTTCATTTTAATTGGTAATGGCTTGTAATCAATGAGATTGCGATCGCAGCATACTGTGTTTGAAATATAATTCCGCATTTATGCAAAGTCTTTTACTTTTTGGTAATTGAGACTTACTAAGTAGAAATTTCCAATGATTGAGGATTTACGCAAAAATATTATGAAACTTTTATTCCTTGTAGTTTAATTATTCATGCTCCGTGCATAAATCCTGATCAATAATAAATTACACAGCTTGTTGCCTGTTTTCTCTGTTCACAAAATAGCATGGCTCAACTACAAAGAATAACGATCGCACCTGCTCAATTTCAACAAGACCAAATTTTATTGACACCCCAACAACTACATTATCTGGGGCGGGTCTTGCGTTTGCGTGAGGGCGATCGCTTTATTGCGATGGATGGTATGGGTAAATGGTGGTTAACACAATTAACAGGAAAACAAGCCCAGGTTTTAGAAACTCTTTCCGTAACTACAGAATTACCTGTAACAATTACACTGATGATGGCATTGCCTAAAGGTAGTGGTTTTGATGATGTTGTGCGCTGCTGTACGGAAATTGGTGTAACTTGTATTGCCCCGGTGATTAGCGATCGCACTCTTCTTCACCCCAGTCCGCAAAAACTCGAACGTTGGCGGCGGATTGCAGCTGAAGCGGCTGAACAATCGGAACGCGCTTTTGTCCCCACAATTTTAGAACCAGTGGCTTTGAGTGAGGCTTTGTCAACAGTTAATGGTCATAAGTATATCTGTGAAGCACGGGGTAACTATCCTCACCTTCTACATTGCTTACCAAACAAAGAACAAAGAACAAATGACAGCGAACTAATTATTGCTACAGGCCCCGAAGGTGGATGGACAGAACCAGAAATTGCAAATGCGATCGCTTCTGGTTTTCAAGCTGTATCTCTCGGTCGTCGAGTTCTCCGCGCCGTCACTGCACCCATCGTTGCTTTATCCTTAGTTACCGCAGCCTGTGAAGTATAAATGATAATAAGCCGCTTCCAAAACTCAACGCAGGATGCAGGGAAATAAAATATGATTGAGCGAGTTGCGATCGCTTTTGACCGTAAAGATTATCACACTGCTGCTAAACTACTCCAGCAGTTGTCAAAGGAATCACCGGATGATCCTTGGGTGCAGTTTTACATTGCCAGACTTTACGAAGTATCTCATAAACAACAAGATGCAGAAAAAATTTATCGTCAGTTATTGCGGAGTACAACCAACTCTAAAATAGTTTCGCAAGCACGCCAAGGTTTACAACGCCTCAAAGAAGTTGAACAAGAACAACGACAACGCGCCATTGCTAAAGCCACAGCCGAACCCAACAGTAATGAGTCAGGGATACTTGTTTTAGAGCCTTTGACTAATCAAGAAAAGTCAACAGTTGCAGCGCAATTTGCTCAGATTATGCAGCTAGACACCTATACAGCCAGACTAATTCTCCCCAGCCGCAGTTGGAGAGTCTATCGTTATGGCCGAGTAGGAGAATTAAAATTTTATGGTGAACAGCTACAAAAAGCCGGAATCCCTTGCTTTTGGTCAACAATTAGTGCAGTTCAACAAATACAAATTTATCAAGTTGAATATTTTTCGGAATCTGCTACACAAGCGACGGTTGTTTGTCGTAACCAAACTCATCAACTCGGTTCTCTGACTTTTAATTGGTCAGAAGTACAAGCCAGAGTCGCGGGACTATTACCAATTTTTGAAGAAGTTGTCGATGTTAATGCACGCCATAAGCTAGAGCGAAAAACTCAAACTCAAGATTACGCTCAGTTTTGTGATCTACATTTACCTGGGCGGCGTTGCATTCTGCGACTGTCTGATCAAAGTTATGATTTCCAACAAGGTGTAGAAATTGCTGCTCTAGCTAGTCAAAATACTATCCGTATTAACTGGAATAAAGTAATTAACTGGCTAGAACAGCATCTGCCACAAGTGAAGCTTTGGTCAGATTTCACACCTTTTGCGGAGACGATTCTAGATCAAACGGAAATGTTACGCAATATCACACCCAATATCAATTTAATGCGTCGAGAACCGACGCATTGGGATGCAGCTTTTCAGTTGTATAGCGGATTGGTGTTTAATAAATGCTTGGCGATCGCTGACAGTCAAAATTAAATCACTAAGCTTGGTTAGGAGTTTTCACTTGACTGGCCATATCTAAGAAAGAACTCATATTTGCCCCTGGACGACGACGACCATTAGCAGCACCAGAAGTCCCTAAATATTGGGGTGCAAATGTAGTTATCGCTGGTTCTTTCTTGGCAGCTACAGCAGTTGCAGGCGCTTTTTCTGGTTCAGCAGGTGCAGCTTTGCCATTTTGGGATGCTTTGACCGCCTTAGCCGCAGGTTTTTTGGCTGGCTCAGGTGCTGCTGTTGCTTTGGTACCGTTGGAAGTAGCTGCGGGTTTTGGTGATTCTGCGGGTTTTGGTGCTGGTTTGACTTCTGCCCCACTTTCATCTAATTGCAGGTAGTAGCCACCATTTTTTTTCTTACCACCGAGCAAACCTGTAAAGAAACCTAAAATCCCAGCGATTAAATTTTTGATAAAACCGAACATTAGAATTTCTCCTGCCTTCTATAATTTCTGTAAATCTGACCGTAATGTTAAAAATTGCAGCTTAATGCTACATTTCTTTGCGCCGTACTATGACTTTGACTAGCTTGATAGTTGAGTGTTTGAGTAACACTGGCGTAAGACTACAGAGCAAATGTTCTTGATTTTACAGGCACTTGCAGCCTGTATCTATCAAGACTCATTATTAAATCTTACCGTTACCATAAGCAAGATTATGAAAGCTTGCTTAACAAAATTTAATAGTACTCTGCGGGAGTGGGGAATAGGGAATAGGGAGTGGGGAATATTCTTTTGTGATGTTCGGTTCTGAGATTGTCTGATGAATACCGGATGCTAAAAACACTAGTACAGGTCGGCGGAAATAAACAGACCACACTTCGACGGCGCTCAGTGACCATAAGGAATTGCTAAAAGGCTTGTGGTATCACTACTCTTTCTTTTTCCTTTTGACCTTTTACTTTTGCCTTGTTGTACTAGCCCCTAACCCCCAGCCTCTAACCTCTAGCCAGTGACCTGAGTGTCATAACTCATTCACAGATAGAAACATAACTTAGCTAGATTTTTGACAGAACTATGCAAGCAAACCCGGCAATGAACTCAACTAATCAGCAATACAACCCAGTTTTGTTAATACACGGGATTGGAGATACAGAAGCAGTATTCCGCAAAATGAGAAGTTATTTACAGGAGAAAGGTTGGTTTGTATATGCTCTGAATTTAGTACCGAATAATGGCGTAGTTGGTCTTGATGTGTTAGCGCAGCAAGTAGCTAACTACATAGCCGCGACCTTTGAGCCAGAACAGAAACTAGATATAGTCGGTTTCAGTATGGGAGGCATTGTCAGTCGTTATTATGTCCAACGACTGGGAGGTATTGAGCGCGTGCAACGCTTGATTACTATCTCATCACCTCATCATGGAACTTATATTGCTTATGGTTCTTGGCGGCCTGGTTGTGTACAAATGCGTACTCACAGTAAATTCCTCAAGGATTTAAATTCTGATGCTGTGATGTTAAAGCAGTTGAACTTTACATCTATTTGGACACCTTATGATTTGATGATTGTCCCAGCCAACAGTTCCCAAATGCCCATAGGTACAGAGGTAATTATCCCCGCAGCATCTCATCCTTGGATGTTAACTGATTCTAGGAGTTTAGCCGCCGTCGCCACAGCCTTAGCCGAACCAATTAGGAATTACTCACAAAAATTGTCGGTTGAAACTGGGTTTAGGGGTGAAAGGGTATAGGGTGTATGGGTGGTTTTGAATACCTACACCCTTAAACCCTTAAACCCTGAACCAAACCTTGAATTTTCGTTTTCATACGTAAGTCCTAATTTAAGAGCGATCGCCAATTTGGGTATACTCCTCATAACTCCCAAAAATCGCCTCTGGGTAGCGGTAATATTTAAACTCCAGCAAATTATAAAAAGGATCTTCTAAAAAGAAAGTCCGATGTTCTAAAGGCGAACCCACAAAGCGATTTTTAGCTTCTTCTCGAAAAAATAGTTGGTGCTTGTATGCTGTTGCTAACAAACTTTCCCAGTCACTTTCTTGGGGAAAGATTAAACCAAAGTGTCTAGGATATATCGTCCGTTGTCTTGTTAAAGGTTCCTTGGTAGTGTGTGCTACCAGTTGATGTCCGTAAAGATTGAGAATCAAAGCATGGGGGTTTTCCCGTCCCGGAATACAGCCCAAACCATCAACATAATAGGCTTTTGCCTGTTGGATATCACTCACAGGAAAAGCTAAATGAAATATAGGTTTATTCATAACAGGCATTGTTTGTAGTTGCTATCTACAATTTATGCTCTGAAAACTTGTTTGTGGTTAATTGGAACACAGTTTTATATTGCTGTTACTTATATGCTGTTAGCGATATTTATGGACTGGAACAAGAAAATGGTAAGTAAGGCGTAAGTCCTCAATATGATTTACTAATACAGGTCGGCGTAAATAAACAGACCACACTTCGGCTACTTCGGCTGCGCTCAGTACAAGTACGCTCAGTGACCATAAGAAATTGCTAAAAGGCTTGTGGTATCGTTATTCTTTCTTTTGACTTTTGCCTTTTGACTTTTGCCTTGTTGTACTAGCCTCTAACCTCTAGCCTCTAGCCCCTGTTTTCGCTCAAAATCTTGCCTGTTTTTTCTCTCCCTAATAGTAAAAGTAAGAGAATCTATGCACTTTTAGAATTACAGAATGAGGTATAACATCTCAGGTTTAAAATTAGCTATTCTGTTGGTATGCTGGCAATGACAACACCACTTGTGATTCACTGCTAATGTTACCTTTACTTGACTCTGCGAATCCCTGGTTAGTGGGAGTAGGATTAAACACCGTTTTATTGGGTTTAGTTGCGATCGCTCCTAAAAAGCTGCTGACTCCAGCAGGTATATTTCATGCTGGGATATTGGGTGTCATCGTTTGGGGAACGTTGGGTTGGCAAGGATACTTAGTAGTGGGATTTTATTTCCTGGTAGGCTCCGGCGTGACGCGCATCGGTATGGCAGAGAAAGAAGCCCAAGGTATAGCCGAAAAGCGTTCTGGTGCCAGAGGCCCGGAAAATGTCTGGGGTTCAGCCTTAACGGCGGCGTTATGTGCTTTGGGTGTAGGGGTAATCAATTCGGGATGGTTGATATCTGATCCCCAATCTTTAGTTGCCAATCCTGTATCTTTGCTGTTGTTGGGCTATGTGGCAAGTTTTAGCACCAAGCTATCAGACACATCCGCCAGCGAAGTGGGGAAAGCTTATGGGCAAAGGACTTTTTTGATTACCACACTCCAACCTGTCCCCCGTGGTACAGAAGGCGCAGTGAGTTTAGAAGGAACCTTAGCGGGTGTAGTGGCATCGATCGCGATCGCCTTAGTAGGCTGGGCAGTAGGATTGATAGACTTATTAGGGGTTGTTTGGTGCATCTTCGCAGCGTTCATTGCTACCAATTTAGAAAGTGTCATTGGAGCCACACTGCAATCTAAATATGCTTGGCTAACAAATGAACTGGTCAATATTTTAAATACATTAATTGGTGCGATCGCTGCCATAATTTTTGCTTGGTTGTGGAAAATTGCGATCGGCTAGTACAACAAGGAAAAAGGCAAAAGGGCAGATTTTTAATCAAAGGTAAAGCCTTTTTGCAACGCCCATTTGAGTTTAAGTCTCCCGCCATAATCTGAGATTTGGCGGTCTCCCCTATGGGATGTTACGCGAAAGATGAGAGACGGGTTGAATCTGCCTCCTGCCTCCGGTTGGTGAGCGAAGCCGAACCACTGCCTTCTTCAATACTATTTTGGATTTGAGATTTTGAATGGGGAATTGTAGTCTCTGTCTAACTTTCAGCCACTCAATCGGTCTGAATCTTGTTTCCCATCTCTCGGAATTATGAACTTTTAGCTGTTTTTCTTGAGTTATTTCATGGAATCTTTATCATTTCTGTCAATAAATGATCATCCACTCCCAATCACACAGGCAGTAAAATATCTCCAAGCTTCCGGCAAATTATCCCAGTTTATTGGCGACATTCTCCGGCAGTATGTGATTGAGCAAGAAATCCAAACTAGAGATGATTTAGATATCAATCCAGCCTTAACCGAACAAGCAGTTATTGACTTTCGTTTAAAAAATCAACTCACGCAACCCCAAACTTTTCAAGAATGGTTACAAACAAATGGTACAGATTATGAAACATTTCATAGATCAATTACATTAGGTTTCAAATTAGAAAAACTTAAAACATTAGTTACACAACCTCACATTCCCGAATACTTTATTGAAAGAAAAATTTATTTAGATCGCGTCGTCATTTCTCGCATTATTGTTGATAATCAAGAACTTTGCGAAGAACTCAGAACCCAAATCGAAGAAGGAGCCAACTTTGAACAACTAGCCAGAGAATATTCCCTAACAGACGATCGCATAATGAACGGCATGATGGGAGCAATCAGCCGTGGCACCATGCCAGATACATTGCGGGCAGCGATTGATGTTGCTAGTTCTGGACAATTGGTGGGGCCAATAGAACTAGAAGGACGTTATGGTTTGTTTCGAGTCGAACAATTTCTGCCAGCGTCTTTAGAAGATACTCAACTCCAACAAGCATTACAAAATGAGTTATTTGAAAAATGGCTAGCAGAGAAAATTCAAAAGCTAACAGTGAAATTACAGATGGGTTAACAAATCTGGATCATGAATCTTTAGAAATTAACGCTATAGCAGAAATACCTTGGCAGCAAGGGCCTTTATGTTGGCTAAGTAGCGAACAACAAGCCAGATTACGTAATCAGTTAGTTATCCATCGTTACCAATTAGGAGAAAAAATCTGGTCAACGCAAAAACGCGGCTACCAATACTACATAGTCTCAGGTAAAGTCAGGCTCAGACAAGAACAAGATAGCAAAGCGATCGCTGCTTTACAAACAGGAGATTGGTTCGGCGACCTCTACAAAATCGCATTAGACTGCAAAGCCATAGCCGCCAGTAAAGAAGTCATCGTGGCTTGTTGGGACAGTTCGCTGTGGACAGAATTTAGCACTCCCGAAATTGAACAGTTCTTCTCTGGTTTCCCAGCCGCCGCCGCACCCAGCAATTCTGAACCCCAACCCAGCCTCGAACCACAACTGCCCCTACCAGCCACAACTATTAGTCCCGAAACTCAGCCGCCAACTCTCCAAGAATTACTCAACCGCACTCCAGATAACTCCAATTATCCTTTTATTGCCCACGGTAATACCGCCGCCGCCTGTCTGACAATGGTGGCGCAACACCTAGACAACCCAGTGCAACTAGAATGGGTACAGCGCCAACTGCGCGGACAAAACCCCAAACAAATCGTCGAAGCTGGCGAAAAACTCGGACTAGTATTGCGACGACTCCAAGTGAGTTGGGAAGAACTACCCAAACTTTCCTTTCCGGCTTTGATGTTATGGCAAAACGAAAATCAATCCCAAGCAAGTTGGGTAGTGGTTTACGCCATCAAAGGCTCCCGCTTAATTGTGGCGAATCCCTTAAATCCAGGGCAAATCTGTGAAACTCTTCCCCAATCAATTGTCGAAGCTGTATGGGATGGGCAACTGTGGCAAGTAGAACTGATTAATAAACATGAAAAGTTCAACCTCAGTTGGTTTATTCCGGCTGTCTGGAAATACAAGGGATTATTAGGGGAAGTTTTACTGGCATCCTTAACATTACAACTGTTTGGGTTAGGTACACCCCTCATTACTCAAGTCATCATCGATAAGGTGATGGTGCAAGAAAGCTTGCCCACCTTGGATGTGATGGCTATAGCTTTATTGTTAATTGCTTGCTTTGAGGCGATGCTGGGTACTTTACGCCTCTTCATCTTTACCCATACAGCTAGGCGCTTAGATTTAAGCTTGTCGGCGCAGCTATTTCGCCACCTGATGCGCTTGCCGTTAGCTTACTTTGAATCGCGGCGGGTGGGTGATACTGTTGCCCGTGTTCAAGAACTCGAACAAATCCGGCAATTTCTCACAGGTACAGCTTTAACAGTAATTCTCGACAGCATCTTTGCCGTTGTTTATTTGGCATTGATGTTTTACTACAACATCCCTTTAACTTTTGTCGCTTTGGCAGTGTTGCCATTGTTTGCCACTTTAACAATTGTTTCCACGCCAATTTTACGCAACTGGCTAAACGAAACCTTTAACCGCAGTGCAGACAGTCAATCGTTTTTGGTAGAGACAATTACAGGCATTCATTCTGTGAAAGCCCATGCAGCTGAACCAGTGGCGCGGGAACGTTGGGAAGGGTTATTTGCCCGATTTATTCGTACTGGTTTCAAAGCCTCGACTACATCAAATATCAGTAGTAATATTGGGGACTTTCTTACCAATTTTTCGACTTTACTGATTCTTTGGGTGGGCGCAAAACTGGTAATTGACCAACAATTAACAATTGGTCAGTTGGTAGCTTTTCAGATGTTATCGGGACGGGTGACAGCACCACTATTGCGGTTGGTACAACTGTGGCAAAATCTCCAACAAGTATTACTCTCTGTCGATAGAATTGGTGATATTCTCAACACAGCCCCAGAAGCCGAACCAGGCACAGGATTAGTTTTACCCGCATTAAAAGGGCAAGTAAATTTTGAACAGGTATTTTTCCGTTACCAAGCCCATACTGAACCAGTGTTACGCGGCATTACGTTTGATGTCCAGCCAGGGCAGTTTATTGGCATAGTCGGACGTAGTGGTTCGGGTAAAAGTACCCTGTCCAAGCTGTTGCAGCGATTGTATCAAATTGAATCAGGACGCATCTTAATTGATGGTTTTGATATTAAGAGTGCTGATTTGGCATCACTAAGGCAACAAATTAGCGTTGTTTTGCAAGAGGACTTTTTGTTTAATGGTTCGATTTTAGAAAATATTACCTTGGGCAATCCCAATATTACGGCGGAACAGGTAGTAGAAGCTGCGAGATTAGCTGTAGCCCATGATTTTATCAGTCAATTGCCATTCGGTTATGAGACGAATGTGGGAGAGAGAGGTACAGCTTTATCTGGTGGACAGCGCCAAAGGATTGCTTTAGCACGCTTGTTTTTATCCGATGCTCCGATTTTAATTTTGGATGAAGCGACCAGTGCTTTAGATAGTGAAACCGAACAACAAGTACTCCAAAACCTCCAAAAAGTTTCGGAAAATCGCACAGTGTTTTTGATTGCTCATCGCTTTGCACCACTCAAACGGGCTGATTTAATTTTGGTAATGGAGAAAGGCGTAATTGCGGAAAGGGGTACTCACACGCAACTTTTACAGCAGAAGGGTTTGTATTGGTCTCTTTATCAGCGTCAACAGGCTAATGTGTAGGTAAAAAGCAAAAGGCAAAAGGTAAAAGGCAAAGATTTTAATTCCTAGAGTAAAAATCTTGTGGTATAAAAACTCTTTCTTTCTACTTTTGCCTTGTTGTACTAGTCCCTAGTACAACGTGGCGGAAATAAAGATACCATTTCAAGTTAGTGAAAAGCTTTTGATATAAGCTTTTTGACTTTTGACTTTTGACTTTTGACTTCCGCGTAGCGGCACTAGCCTCTTTTTCACATCTACCAACCTTGTTCGGCTTTTTGAAAGACGTAAGCAGCGACATCCAAAATTTCTTCAGGTGTTAACTTGTTTTTGAAGGATGGCATGGCATTTTTGCCATTTTGGATTTGATGAATAATTGCCTGAAGTGAGTCGGTGTTATAGTCTGCCAAGTATTTTGATAGTGCTTCTTTGTTTAAGGTTTTTTCGGAAACGAGAATATTACCGCCACCTATGTGACAAGAAGCGCAATTGGCACTAAAGATTTTGGCACCGTTGGAAGTTTCGGCGGCTAGTGCTGGATAAGTAAATGTTAATTGGAAGAGCGCGATCGCTAGAAATAAAATTAATAACAGTCTTCTCAAGTTATTCTCCAGACTCTAGCGCCTAAATAGAGTTCTCATCTATACTTTGACTGCTACATTTTATCAGTTTTACATTTAAATAAAATTAGCGGTGACGAGTCAATCTCTAAACATCGCTGGGCGCTGTTGAGCATTGTGGGCGGAAATCAAACTCGTCACCGCTATTAGTTGATTTGTTGTATGCGCCAGGCTGTGGCGTTTCTTAGTTTTTCAATTTTCCTGAAGAGCTAGAAAATTATCTAGTTTCGCCAGTGCTATTTCTACTATTGAACAATGATGTGGCCAACCATACCGGCACCACGATGGGGTTCGCAATAGAAGGTGTAATCACCAGCAGGTGCATCAGCTGGGATGGTGGTTGTTTGTGTTTGACCAGGACTCATTAACATCTGTTTATGAGACAGAGATTTAGCTAAATCTGCACTCTTAGCAGGGTTGAGAGCCGCATCAAAGACAACGTTATGGGGAGGAACTTTGTTGTTTACCCATTCAATTGTATCGCCGGGCTTCACTGTTACCTTGCTGGGTTCAAATGCCAGCATTCCTTTATCGCTACCCAACTTGATTTGGTGGGTTTCAGCAGAGGCTGAAGGTGTAAAAATAGCAAAGCTGCTGACAACTAAAATCATGGTCAACACAGCTAGGCTCAAGCGTCTCAGACTTGCCGCAATCAATTTCATGACTTTCTCCTAACAGATGGTTTTATAGTCCCTATCTCATTTTAAATAAAATCAACGCCAAAGTTTGACAATATGTCGTAGATCCAATTTATTTTATTTATCGGGTCATAAATTAATATTCAGCAACCTCAAAATCAGAAATAACTCTGATTTTTATACACTAAATAGCCTTTCCGTCAAGTAAAAAATCCCAAAAATCAGGTTTAATTCTTAAAAAATTATAGAGATTGGGAATTAGTCACTGTGAAGTATCAAGATTGCAGAATTAAGCTTAAAGAGTAGAAGTAAAATTTCATACTTCATCCTTCATCCTTACATGCTTGTTTCTTCCCAGTATCTAATTCCCCAATACTCAGCAATTATGACTGAGGTTTAGTAATATATTTTGCCACCGCCCCACTTGGTACCTACGACTTTAGGTTGCAGGAGGATGTGACCAGCTATGGCTACCAAATCGTCTTCGGTCAGATTTCGCATTGTTGTGAAAATATCTGCACTCTTGAGACTGGGGTGTAATTCAGAGATTTCCTCTTCCCCGTCATAAGTAGTGGGATTTTTTATGTAATCTACCAAACCTTCAATGCTGTTGCGGTTTGGTGTAGCCAATGCTAGTGCTTCTGGTTCTAGACCTACGTTTTGGTTGGTTTTGGTAACGCCACCTACATGACATTGAGCGCAAGCGTATTGAAATAAACGTTTGCCTTCTTTAACTTGTTTGAGGCTAAGAACAACGGTATCACCCTTGTCATTTAATGGCACTGTTCTGGTAGCTTCGTCTAGTTCCACTGCTGAAGCAGCACCGACCATCAACTGAAATGTCAGTAAAACAGTAACCACAACAACGCCAATTAATCTTCTAAACATGTTTCCCCTTAAAAATTTTGACGCTCAACACAGCTAAATAATGCGATACTCAATCTCTGTGTCGCTAACGGTTGTTATATGTTGTTAAAAATTCGCTCCAGCCTGAAATCGCCCACAAGGTGACTCTGGTATCACTCACCGAGTCGCTAATATCTTGCTGGTGAATTTCAGACGATGTTTGCGCCATAATTGCTTTTGCATTTTCTAACGCCCAATGAGCCTTGTGGCATTTATAGGCAGTTCTCAATTGGTTATCCAGAGAAAACACTTGCCCCACAGTCATACTGTAGTGTGTTGCTATCTCTGCGATCGGTAGACCTGCAAAACCCATAATGTTTGGTTAACTAACAAATAGAGATTAAGTCGCTGTAATACCAATATCACGTTAGGAGTGCAATTTGTTGCCCAAAATTTGGAGCAGGGTGAGGATGTTTGGGAGATAGGGGGACAGGGGAGACAAGGGAGACAGTTATGAGTATATTGACTCAGGTTATCCTTTCCCGCCTGTAAAGGTGGCGCTTTGAATAAAGTAGCGGTTGAGGAAAGCATATATACCTAAAGCTGGTAGGGTAAAAATCATCGAAGCTGCCATGATGTAGTTCCAATAGCTGATGTATAGACCTTTAAATGTGTTTAAGCCTAAAGGTAAGGTAAACATTTCGGGGTCAAATAAAATCACGACAGGTAGCAAGAAATTATTCCAACTACCCATAAAGACAAAAACAGCTTGGGCTGCGAGTGCTGGTTTGGCTAAAGGTAAAACAATATATCTAAAAATTCCCCAGGTATTTAAGCCATCTAATTGCGCGGCTTCTTCTAGTTCCCTGGGAAAGTTAACGAAAAATTGCCGCATCATAAAGATAAAAGTAGCGTTTACCATCCCCGGCACAATCATACCTTGATAAGAATTTAGCCAAGCGATCGCCTTTAAAATCAAAAATGTGGGAATCAAGGTAATTTGCGCTGGTACTGCTAAAATTGCCAAAATTAAAAAGAACCAGAAATTTTTCCCGACAAAGCGCAGTCTAGCTAAGGCATAACCAGCCATTGAGTTGAATATCAAGTTTAAGAGCGTGACGCTAACAGCAATAAACACACTGTTGAATAACCAACGCCAAAATAACGGTTCTTGTAAAAATATTTGCTTGTAATTATCTAAAGTAAAATTTTTGGGTATAAAATTATGACCGCCATTGACAATCTCTGATAGTGGTTTAAATGACGCTGACAACGCCCAAAGAAAGGGGATTAGGGTAATAACGGCATACAGTGTCAACACCATGTATAACAATAATTTGAGCCAAGGAATGCGAGGAATTGTAGTCACATTTTTTCGCCTCCAAATAAACGCCGTTGGATTAAAGTTATGGTGATGATGACTAATGCCAGTAAAAATGCGATCGCAGCAGCATAACCCATCTGTAAATTACGAAATACAGCTTGGTAAATCAATAACACTAAAGTCAGAGTTGCGTTATTCGGCCCGCCAGTCCCACCAGAGAAAATATAAGATTGGTCAAATAACTGAAAAGTCCCAATTATGCCAATAGCCACAACAAAAAAGGTTACAGGCTGGAGTATGGGAATAGTGATATAGATAAACTGCTGCCAAGTATTTGCCCCATCCAGTTCCGCCGCCTCGTATAATTTTTGGGGGATATCTTGCAACGCCGCCAAATAAATCACCATATAAAACGGCGCAGTTGACCAAATATTCATAATCATGATGCCTTTGAGTGCCACATTTGGATCACCCAACCAGTTATAAGTAGGTAAACCCACAAAAGCCAAAACATCATTCAGTAGCCCATCCGTGTTATAAATCCACATAAAAATCAGCGTCAGCACTGCGGAAGAAGTCACTGTGGGTAAAAAATAAAGGATACGCCACCAATTTTTTCCCCGAATCCCAGAATTGAGAGTTACCGCCAGAACTAAAGCCAAAATTGTTTGTGACGGTACAACAATAGCCACATATTCAGCCGTATTTTTCACAGCTATCCAAACTCGTTCATCTTCAACTAAGCGGCTGAAATTGCGAAAGCCGATGAACTGATATTCAATTCCGCCGAGAAGCTGTACTTTATGTAGCGAAAGAAAGACGGCGTAGAGAATGGGTAACACAACAAAAGTACCCAAAACCAACAGCGTAGGTGCAAGAAAAAGATATCCAGCTAGATTTTCCGTCAGATTCCACCTAATATTTTGCTGTTGCTTGCTAACTTGCCACACAATTTCACCTCCGCTTAATTATGTACAACCTAGTTGTAGCGATGGGTGGTACATGATTATTTATGGTAGCGTTTGACGAAATCTCTTCAGAAATGATGGCGAAAGTTACTGTATATATCATTTTGGGAAGAATATATCTGGTGATTGTCAGGAAACAGAATGTTATATACAGCCTACTTAAGCTCGATTAAAAATGAACTACAAAGAACTGGTAAAGCAAAAAAAAGCTTACGAGTGAAAACCATCATGGAACAGTTTGGCTATCAACGCAGAAGTCAGGCATTCATTGATGATTTTAATACTGCTCTGGAAAGTGTAGGATTATATGCTGAACCTGCTTTTGATTTATATATTCCTTTAGATACAAAAATAGATATTTCTCTCAAAGGTATAGAAATTAGTGATGAAAAATTCAATTCAGCAGCAATTTCGCAAAAGCTGAAAGAAACTATTCAAGTTAAACATGATTTCTTTTACTATTTATTTGACTTCGGCTCTGAGCAAGAATATGAACGTTTTCAAGCTTGTTTAGATTCTAATCAACCTATGGGGATTTTTCTTGTTCCTCAAGATGTCGATTTCTTTTCTGATATCGTTGTCAAAATTTTCAATTATGAACTGATTAGAAAATTTCAATATCAAGGTTCAAGCGAGGTTGCCAGTTCTTCTGTACGCCAGTTTACAACTAATATTATTGACTCTGATGATGATTGCGAAAATGATAAAGAAAGTTCTATCAAAGGCGCTAATATATTTCACTTCTATCGTTCAACGATGACAAGTGTCATCTTAGGTGACACTGGCTTAGAGTTACTAGATTCGGAAAAATTTGATGAGCAGTTTGAATCTATATCTTTATCTCTAAATAAGTATAATTCTACACAATCATTTATTCTATTCCACTGTCCATCAGTGTTGGAAATTCAAGCCCAGCAAAAAGAAGATAGCTTAGGACATTTAGTAGATACAGTTGCTAGTAAAATTCCCTTTACTTTTACCCTCAGATGTAAATATTCTCATGAAGCTGCCATTGAGCGAAAGGAAGAGATTTTAGCTCACTTCCGTTTATTATTAGAACTGCCTTATTATCAAACAGAAGAAGATGATGTATCTCTCCTCAACTATTTCTTAGAACTGCAAAAAGCTCAAATTCAAGCTGAATCACAATTGTTACTCAAGATGAAGCCTGAACATCTTTATCATCTAAAGTGGCAACAAGAAAGTACTGAATATATCTACCTGAAGTATTTTGCGATCAAAACCCTAGAGAGTCTTGGATATGAATTATCACACATTGGCTGTGAAGTTGAATTAACTTCTCAAGATGAAGATCATAAAGAAGATGAGGAAGAATATGAATATGAAGAATATCAAACTGAAAAAGTAGAAGTATATATTAAAAATAAAATTGTGGTCGAAATAGAAACTCTCAAATATAACGAGTTTTCTGATAATAATCTCTTTTTTGATATGATTAAGAGAATTTTGCGGAAATCTCAGGTATGGCCAAATAATTTAGAGAGTGTTTGGTTAGTTGTACCTGGATTTGAAATTGCTCGCAATTACTATCAACTCAAAAAAACCAAAGAGATTTTAGAGTATAGACTCTCAGAATACTATGGTGCCAACTTTAAAACTATAGTGATGACACCAGATTATGAAAAACATCAATTAGTCCCTGTGGCGTTTGATACCATTGATTATCCAACCTTTGAATATAAAGTTAAAAGACAAGCCACAAGACAAATCAGCCCAGTTACTAAACAAGTCAAACTTGACTTTAGCCAAGTCAAAGGTCTCAATGAAGAAAAAGAAAAACTCAATAAACTACTCAAATTACAATCTAAAGGGCATAAAGGCGCAATTGGGGGCATTTTGTTTTATGGATTACCTGGATGTGGTAAAACATTATTAGCTAATGCTTTTGCTAATGAGTCAGGGCGATATTTCTTTAAGTTTTCTCCGGCTGATATTATTAGTGTATGGATAGGTCAAAGCCAGAAAAATATTCGTGATATTTTTGTCCAAGCTAAGAAAAAAGCTCCTTCTGTATTATTCATCGATGAATTAGATAGTATTGGTTTCAATCGTAATGATGAAAACTCCCATACTGACCAAAGAGCCACTATCAATCAATTATTGATTGAACTAAATAATATTAAAAATAGTGATGTCATTGTCATTGCTGCTACTAATTATTTAAGTGGCATTGATAATGCCTTAAAACGTTCTGGCAGATTAGATTGGAAAGTGCCGATTTTCCCTCCAAGCCAAGCAGAGAGAGTCGAAATATTTAAGCATTATCTATCACAACTCAATGTAGAGCAATCAGTTAATTTTGAAATGTTAGCTGAGAAAAGTATCCGATTTACTTCATCTGATATTGAGTTGGTTTGTCGAGAAGTCAATAATGCGATTTTGTTAGAAGAAATAAGTTCATATTTGACAACTGCTGATGTGCTGACTTTTATTCATAATCTCCAAGATGGGGGTTTAAGTTTGACTCAAGAACAGGTGAAGGAATTTTTGGAAGAATGCAAGCAATTGAGTGTTAAAAATCCTAAGTTGGAAACCTTGAGATTAGAATGGGAAATTGATTAGGCATCAAATTATTGGGAAAGTATGTTTAGTAGGTAGGCACAATTGTAAGGATGCAGGTAGCAGAGTATTGACCTAACAATTTAACATAGCAAGTACTGAAGAACCTTAATTCTAAGACGCAGAGTTACAAAAGCGATCGCACTAATCCATGATCTGGTAAGACCTGAATGTATGGAATGACTGCGAGTGCCAAAGGATTAAAATATCAAAATAGTTAATGCGATCGCCAACACTACTGCACCTGTAGTATTCAAGAATAATTAGGATATGTTAAATAACATCAGGCGTAAATCCTAACTCAGCAATCAGGGCTATTATTGTGGAACTGTATCTGATTCGTCATGGCATCGCCCAAGAGCGACAAGCTGGCATTAAAGATGAGGAACGACAACTCACCAAAGAAGGCAGGCAAAAAACCGAGAAAGTCGCCCAGCGTCTACTCCAGCTAGATTTGCAGTTTAATTTAATTGTCACCAGTCCCTTAGTCCGCGCTCGTCAAACAGCAGAAATTCTTGTCGCCACCGGACTCAGTTCACAATTAGAAGAATCTTCTCACCTCGCTCCTGGTGGTCATTTTTCCAATTGGTTAGTTTACTGGTTAGAACCGAAAAATTATTCGCCAAATATCCAACTTGCCTTGGTTGGTCATGAACCTGATTTAAGCAACTGGGCAGAAATTCTTCTTTGGGGAGAGGTAAAAGGCTGCTTAGTCTTGAAAAAAGCAGGTATGATCGGAGTAAAACTGCCAGAAGCAGGAGCTGTTGTGGGTCGTAGTCAAATGTTCTGGTTGACACCACCCAAGTACTTGCTATAACAGTTTTTCAACTCTTCTCGAAGAATTGTTGTGATAGCGACTACTGTTATGGCGAAAATAATTTCTGGTAAGTTAGCGTGATCGAATATTTCA
Source organism: Aulosira sp. FACHB-615 (assembly GCF_014698045.1). Lineage (GTDB taxonomy): Bacteria > Cyanobacteriota > Cyanobacteriia > Cyanobacteriales > Nostocaceae > Nostoc_B. The sequence continues at coordinate 563,726 of NZ_JACJSE010000002.1, read as the reverse complement.
CAAAGCAAATGGTGTTGCCATGATGGTGTGCGAATACAAGCCCGGTTTAGAAGGCATTCCCGCAGCCCAATCGAGTATCAGCTACGTGGATGGGCAGAAGGGAATACTAGAATATCGTGGCATCCGGATTGAGGAGTTAGCCGCCAAAAGTACCTTTCTCGAAACTGCTTATCTCCTGATCTGGGGCGAATTGCCAAGTAAAGAAGAACTCAAAGCATTTGAGGAAGAAGTTCGCCTCCACAGGCGGATTAAATACCGGATTCGGGACATGATGAAATCCTTCCCGGAAAGCGGTCATCCAATGGATGCTCTGCAAGCCTCGGCGGCGGCGTTAGGCTTGTTTTACTCCCTACGCGATTTACATAACCCTGCCTACATTCGGGATTCAGTTGTGCGCTTGATAGCAACTATCCCCACAATGGTGGCTGCATTCCAGTTAATGCGTAAGGGTAATGACCCTGTAAAACCCCGCGATGACTTAGATTATTCCGCCAATTTTCTCTACATGCTCAACGAGAAAGAACCGGATGCTTTAGCGGCAAAAATCTTTGACATCTGCTTAATTCTGCATGTTGAGCATACAATGAATGCTTCGACCTTTAGTGCTAGGGTAACAGCTTCAACCTTGACTGACCCTTATGCTGTAGTTGCTAGTGCTGTGGGAACCTTGGGCGGCCCTTTACACGGTGGAGCCAACGAAGAAGTAATTCAGATGTTGGAAGAAATCGGTTCTGTAGAAAAAGTCCGTCCTTATGTTGAGGATCGCCTACAAAACAAACAAAAACTGATGGGCTTTGGACATCGCGTCTACAAAGTTAAAGACCCACGCGCCATCATTCTCCAAGACCTTGCCGAGCAACTGTTTGACAAGTTCGGGGGAGATAAATACTACGAAATTGCCCAAGAAATGGAACGGGTAGTTGAGGAAAAACTCGGTCATAAAGGCATCTACCCCAATGTTGACTTTTACTCTGGTTTGGTGTACAGGAAAATGGGCATTCCTACAGACTTGTTTACACCAATATTTGCGATCGCCCGCGTTGCTGGTTGGTTAGCTCACTGGAAAGAACAACTAGCAGAAAACCGGATTTTCCGTCCCACCCAGGTTTACAACGGTAAACACGAAGTTCCTTACACCCCGCTCGAACAACGTTAACTAGCCGTGTGTCCGTTCAGCAAGCACCTACCTACAAGTAAAAATATCAGCATCAACCCCCAATTTCGGGAATCAGAAATCCTATAAGCAGCAAATAACCGTTGCCAGCATGGAAGCGGCAGTTTTTTGATGTTTGCTTATGCTAGAGGCTAGGGAGACAAGGAGGAGCCACTGCGTTGGGCGGCTCTGCCGACTCCCTCAGTGGCGTGACAAGGAGACAAGGTAGAAATATTGTATGTAATTATCCCTAACTTCTACTCCCCACTCCCCACTCCCTACTCCCTATAGCAAATCTCAATCCTACCTATAAGCAGAAGTTCTTGTATAGCTACAGGGACTGAAAACCATGCAACGATATACTAGGCATGGGAATATGGCAATAAATCTTCAATCAGGAGTCATCTCAGAAAGGCTGAAGGCTGAAGTTTGAAGTAGAAAATTCATACTTCATACTTCATACTACCCTCCGGGAAGCCACCCAAAGGGTGTCTACACACTTCATACCTCAACTGACTTAAAGAGCGGAAACATGAATTCAGGAATTGACCTTCAAGGAACGTTTATTAAATCCCTAACGGATTTAGGACTATCAGACGGCACAGCCAAAGCACTTTGGATGCCGTTGCCAATGATCCTGATGCTGATTGGGGCAACAGTGGGTGTATTAGTGTGTGTGTGGCTGGAAAGAAAGATTTCAGCAGCAGCACAGCAGCGAATCGGCCCTGAATTTATTGGGGCTTTTGGCTTACTTGCTCCAGTTGCCGATGGTTTAAAGCTGGTGTTTAAGGAAGACATTGTACCAGGTAAAGCTGACCCCTGGTTATTTACTCTCGGCCCCATCATTGTGGTACTGCCAGTATTTCTGTCTTATTTGATTGTGCCATTTGGACAGAATATTGTAATTACTAATGTGGGTATGGGAGTCTTTTTGTGGATTGCCTTGTCTAGCATTCAGCCAATTGGCTTGTTAATGGCAGGCTACGCATCCAATAATAAATACTCCCTCTTAGGGGGCTTGCGAGCAGCAGCGCAATCTATTAGTTATGAAATTCCCCTGGCGCTGAGTGTGCTGGCGATCGCTATGATGTCTAACAGCCTCAGCACAGTTGATATCGTCAATCAACAATCTGGTTACGGTATCCTCGGCTGGAATATTTGGCGACAACCAGTCGGCTTTCTCATCTTTTGGATTGCTGCTTTAGCAGAATGTGAACGCTTACCCTTCGACTTACCCGAAGCAGAAGAAGAACTCGTAGCAGGTTATCAAACTGAGTACTCAGGCATGAAATTTGCTTTGTTCTACCTCAGTTCCTACGTTAACTTAGTACTTTCTGCTTTATTGGTATCAGTTTTATATTTAGGCGGTTGGGATTTTCCCTTTCCCATCAACACCATCGCTAGTTTGTTAGGTGTCAGTGAAACTAATCCTGTCTTACAAGTAGTCACTGCCGGTGTGGGTATTACAATGACTGTACTCAAAGCCTACTTCCTAGTGTTTATCGCCATCCTATTGCGCTGGACAGTACCCCGTGTACGCATTGACCAACTCTTAGATTTAGGATGGAAGTTTTTATTACCCGTGGGTTTGGTGAATCTTCTATTAACCGCCGCCCTGAAATTAGCCTTTCCCGTCGCTTTTGGTGGATAGTCAATTGTCATTAGTCATTGGTCATTAGCAAAGAACAAATGACCAAAGATCAATGACAAAGGACAAATGACAAAAAAGAGAGAGTGAAACACAATGCTAAAGTTCCTGAAGCAAGTTGGTGATTACGCCAAAGAAGCAGTACAAGCTGGTCGTTACATCGGTCAGGGGCTATCTGTTACCTTCGACCACATGCGGCGGCGACCCATTACCGTACAGTACCCTTACGAGAAACTCATTCCTGGCGAAAGGTTTCGCGGTAGGATTCACTATGAATTTGATAAATGTATCGCCTGCGAAGTCTGTGTACGTGTATGTCCCATTAACTTACCTGTAGTTGACTGGGAATTTGACAAAGGTAGCAAAAAGAAAAAGCTCAAACACTACAGCATCGACTTTGGGGTTTGTATCTTCTGTGGTAACTGTGTGGAATACTGTCCCACCAACTGTCTATCCATGACAGAAGAATACGAACTTTCCACCTACGATCGCCATGAACTGAACTATGACAGTGTAGCTCTCGGCCGTCTGCCTTACAAAGTCACTAATGATCCAATGGTGACACCGCTACGCGAACTGGTTTATCTACCCAAAGGCGTACTTGAACCCCACGGTGTCCCCGCAGATGCACCCCGCGCTGGCGCACGTCCAGAAGACCTTGCAGAAAAATAAATGTCATAAGTCATTTGTTCTTTGTCTTTTACTAATGACCAATGACCATACCAATTTTAGATTTTAAATTTTGGATTTTGGATTTTGGATTATTTTCCGTTCAAGCCCCCAGATCACTCAATGGCAAGTGCTTACGGTAGGGAAATTACTCTATAAGGGTTCAACAGAAAAAATCTAAAATCATCAATCTAAAATCGCAAATCTAAAATCCAAAATTGTTTGACTGAGGATAAAAAAGTGAATCTAGCGGAAGGTGTACAGATTATTTCGTTTGGTGTACTAGCAGTAATGCTGATTGGCGCAGCACTGGGTGTAGTGTTGTCTTCCAGCATTGTTTATTCTGCCTTTTTGCTAGGAGGCGTATTTATCAGCATTGCGGGAATGTACCTGTTGCTGAATGCGGACTTTGTAGCCGCAGCCCAAGTGCTGATTTATGTTGGGGCGGTTAACGTGTTAATTTTGTTCGCCATTATGTTGGTGAACAAGCGCCAAGATTTTGCCCCATTTCCCAGTGCTGGCGTGCGGAAAGTACTCACAGGTGTAGTTAGTATTGGGCTATTTGGCTTGTTGAGTGCAATGGTTTTGGCAACACCTTGGGCATACTCCACTACACCCGTAGCTGGTGAAAGTTCGATAGTGTTGATTGGTGAGCATTTCTTCAGCGACTTTTTATTACCCTTTGAGTTGGCTTCTATTTTGTTGCTGATGGCAATGGTAGGCGCAATTATTTTGGCGCGACGTGAGTATCTGCCAGATCAAGTTTCACAATCAACTGTTCTAACTTTGCCAGAACGCCCCAGAGAACTTGTATCAGCAGGTAGAGACAGCCAAGAGTAAATTTTCCATGACAACGAGAAATCATGGTTTAGGCCAAGGGTGCAGGGGTGTAAGGGTGTAAATATTCAACACCCTTACACCCTTATACCCTTACACCCAACCTCAACAAAAGATTTACAGCCAGCAAACTTTACAAGGAATACTAGGATTCATGCAACTTCAGTACTTTTTATTACTGGCCGCCGCTTTGTTTTGTATCGGCATTTATGGTTTAATTACCAGTCGTAATGCTGTGCGGGTGCTGATGTCAATTGAGCTACTGCTAAATGCTGTTAATTTGAATTTAATGGCATTTTCCAACTTTCTTGACTCAACATTAATTAAAGGCCAAGTATTTACCGTATTTGTCATTACTGTGGCTGCTGCCGAAGCGGCGGTAGGTTTGGCGATCGTTTTGGCCATTTATCGCAACCGTGATACCGTCGATATGGAGCAGTTTAATCTCCTGAAATGGTAATTGTGCGTGCAACTCAAGCAGGTAATCATTGCTTATAAGGCGCGAGATTCTCAAAGTAAACGCTGGGCAGAAATTTGTGCCAAGCAGCTAGAAAATCGCGGTTGTCATGTACTGATGGGGCCTAGCGGGCCAAAAGATAACCCTTACCCGGTATTTTTGGCATCGTCTAATCAACCAATTGACATGGCTTTAGTACTCGGTGGTGATGGTACTGTTTTAACTAGTGCCAGACATTTAGCCCCAGCTGGTATCCCCATTCTTGGCGTGAATGTGGGCGGTCATCTGGGCTTTTTAACCGAGTCTGTAGATGAATTTCAAGATACAGAAAAAGTATGGGATCGGCTGTTTGAGGATCGTTATGCCATTCAACGGCGAATGATGCTACAAGCCGCAGTGTATGAAGGTCATCGCACGAATTTAGAACCAGTCACCGAACGCTACCTAGCATTAAATGAATTTTGTGTTAAACCCGCTTCTGCCGATCGCATGATCACTTCTATCCTCGAAATGGAAATTGATGGTGAAGTAGTCGATCAGTATGTAGGAGACGGGTTGATTATTTCTACTCCTACAGGTTCTACTGGTTACACTGTTTCGGCAAGTGGCCCCATCATGCACGACGGGATGGAAGCTGTCACCATTACTCCCATTTGTCCGATGAGCCTGTCTAGCCGTCCCTTGGTGTTACCGCCTGGGGTGGTGGTGAGTATTTGGCCTTTGGGCGATTACGATTTAAGTACTAAATTGTGGATGGATGGGGTGTTATCTACTTCCATTTGGCCTGGACATCGCGTTGATGTGCGAATGGCTGAGTGTCGAGCTAAATTTATTGTCTTACGCGAAAACAATTCCTATTATCAAACACTGCGCGAAAAGTTACTCTGGGCAGGTACAAGGGTTCGCTACAGTAACAATCATCGTAATTGATTGACAGTCCCCAGTTGTCTGGGGGTAACTCTCAGCTTTTGATCACAGGTAATTGCATCAAGTTAGTAATTTTATGAACTCTTAGCCCCTGATCAAATTCGGGGGTTTTTTGTGCTGATTACTTTTAAAGTCTGCGGAGGCATTAAGCCGTAACTGTAGGTGCGTTACGCTGTCGCTAACACACCCTACTGGCGTGGCAAGGCTAAAATAGGGCATAAAAATAACTCTTGTGGTGTGGGCATCCTGCCCGCACCGGACGGGCTAGAAGCCCATCCCACAAGAAATTTATCATGCAACATTTAAGGCTTGCCGCGCTACTACGTATTTGTTCAAAAATCAAATCGGACTGCTATATGACAAACAAACGCTTTTATCACATTGGTTTTGGGCAAGAGGATTTAGGGACATCGCCGCCTGAGATTGCTTTATTATCTGGCGATCGCGATCGCACCCGTCTGATTGCCGAAAATTATTTCCAAGATGTGCGTTTATTATCCCAAAATCGCGGACTTGATAGTTATTTAGGCTATTTACCCAATCATCGCCCCATCTTAGCGGCAACTAGTGGGATGGGTGCGCCTTCTTTAAGTATTGTGGTGAATGAATTGGTACAGGTGGGAATCCGGCAAATTATTCGCATCGGGACTTGTGGCTCAATTCAACTTCATGTACCAGTCGGCAGTATTGTCATTAGTAGTGCGGCTTTGTGTCGTCAAGGTGCAGCTAATGACATTGCACCTATAGAATATCCGGCGGCGGCTGATCCATTTTTGACAGTGGCTTTAGTCAAGGCTGCACAAGAGTTAGGATTTGAGCATTATTTAGGAATTACTGCATCTGTTGATACTTTTTATGAAGGACAGGAACGCGCTGATTCAGCCAATCCCTATTTAATGCGATCGCTCCGGGGAATTACGGAAGAGTATCGGCGGTTGAATATTTTGAACTACGAAATGGAATGCGGCACATTGTTCAAAATGGCGGGTGTGTATAAATTTGCGGCGGCGGCTGTTTGCGGTGTGGTAGCTCAACGCAACGTTGATGAGAGGGTAGTTTTAGAACAGAAAGAGGTGGCTGTGGGAAATGCGATCGCTACTGCTATCCACGCCATCACAAATTCTTGTGTTTAGCTTTAAATATCACCTCAGTAGATTTATGGACTCTTCATTTAATCTTTAAGTTAGCTGTTCCTCAATCTCGATAATATAGATTTATTAGGTGAAAAACTCATATTTTGCACATTAATAAATCCTGAAAAATACTGGATTTTACCAGCAAACTTATTGAGGAATCAGTAAAATTTAGTAACTAAAACCATCAATCTAAAATTTTAATAAAGAATTTATTTTTCATATTAATAAACAATCGGAGAATATCCTCAAATGAACTGCGCTTGGAAACGGGCAATTACTAATATTAACGTGGCGTTGATTGTAGTAATGCCAACGCTGATATTATCAGCATTTACACACCGGGCAGTAGCGGAAGATAAAGGTACTTGTTTTATGGTGACTGCTTCTGGAATGACGGTGGAGTTAACCAAGCTTTGCAGTGATGCTCAGAAAATCAACGCAACTTCTGGGGGTAAGGTTTTTCGGATACCTATCAAACGTCACTTTGGTAGAACTCCGGTGATTGATGTCACCTTTAATAACCAAAAAACCTTTGAAATGATTGTCGATACAGGTGCTAACGGAACTTTGATTACCCAAGCAATGGCTAATGCTTTGCAAGTTAAACCCACAGGTACACTGCAAGCGCAAACTGCTGATGGTAGCCAAGTACAATTTTCTACAGGCAAAGTTCAGTCTATCTCTGCGGGTGGGATTGTAGCAAATAATCTGGAAGTGGCGATCGCATCTAAAGCAGGTATCGGCTTACTTGGTCACGATTTCTTTGGTAACTATGACATCAAAATTTCACAAACAGTCGTGGAATTTCATACGCGCTAGATGATGTCGCTCTATTCTATTAACCCTGTCTGATTGCATTTAGGGTTTAAATGTACTGTGGAATTTCTGGTATAAATTATTCTGCTGCAACTCTCAGCACACACTTGAGAAACTTTGCATTTAAGTCTCCGAAATTGGAATTTTTAATTATTACCCGCTATAGTCGTTCTGTAGCGGGTTTTTATAATTTTAGATATGTGGATTAAGAAAATATTTCTCTTATGTATATTGAGCATTAGTATCAATTTGTTGTTTGCTTGTAAAGAAGATACAGCAAATTCATCAACCAAAGCTGCAAAAACTTGCCCCGGTGAAAATCCTCAATTCAGCCTGGAATTTTTTAAAACTAATAATCAAGGGCAGAAATCCACTAAGGGTATTAATCATGTGATTATTTTTAATCCTAAATCACCAAAGTTAGATTTCAAGGTGAATGTGGGTTTATCTCACAAGCTTTATGCAAAAAATCAACAGGGTAAATTTATCAGAAATTATGTACCGAAGCAATTTAATGAAATTATCAGCGATCGCAATTCCCTGTTAAATGGACAAAGACCGCTAGTAGCGATTAACGCCGATTATATCGGCACTGATGATAAACCACAAGGCTTAAATATTTCCCGTGGTGTGGAGTATTCGGGCGCATTTAAAACTAGACGTTCTTCCTTTGGTATTTCTGGAGGGAAACCACAAGAGCGAATCGCCACAATTCAAGCAGGGAGAAGAAGTAATAATCTTTGGAATTACAATTTAGTGGGTGGAAATGGCAGATTTTATCGCCAAGGTAAGTTTAAAGATATTTGTCAAGATTTAGGAGAACTTGCTTGTAAAGAATCAACTAATCGCTCTATGGTGGCGACGACTAGTAGAGGTTATGTAATTTTATTAGTGAATGATATCAAAGCTAATTCCGTTATTGAATCTTCTCAAGTTAATCAAGAATTACTACCAGATATGTTTGATGATGTTTTATCGGGTATTGCTCGGAATAATTGTTTAGGCAAAATTCAAGAAGGAATGTTATTTGATGGGGGTGCTTCGCCTGGATTATATTACAACGGTAAAATTTATGTCGAAAATGGCGGTGCAATTGGTTCGGTGTTTTTGATTTACAAAATATCCAATTAAATTGTTCATAAATGCGATCGCTAAAATATGGGCGATCGCATTTTTAACTACCAATCAAATTACCAAAAATATGGGTTTGAGGTTCCTCGCCCTTCAAGGGCGACTTTACTTAATTTAAGAATAATCTAAGTTTTTAGCTTCAGATTTTTGGTAAAATACTAATATGAAAACACTGAAGTTTAAGCTATATCAACACAAAAGAAATAAACACCTAAAGCGCATGATAAATGCGGCTGGGGTCATCTACAATCATTGCATTGCTCTACACAAACGCTACTACAGAATGTGGGGCAAGCACTTGAATTGTACAAAACTTCAGTCGCACATTGCCAAATTGAGAAAGCAAAATCCATTCTGGCAATCGGTAGGTTCTCAAGCAGTACAAGATATCTGTCAACGTATCGAGAAAGCCTATCAATTATTCTTTAAACATAATCATAAAGGAGTTAGACCACCAGGATTTAAGAAAGTTAAAAAATACAAATCATTCACCCTCAAACAAGCAGGCTATAAGTTTTTAAATGGCAACAAGGTAAAAATTGGTCATCGAGTATATCAATTTTGGAAGTCTAGAGAGATAGAGGGAACAATCAAAACCTTAACCATTAAACGTACACCATTAGGTGAATTGTTTATGGTTGTGGTGGTTGATAATTGTGTTGAGTCAGAAACCAAGTCCACGACTGGTAGAATAGCGGGGTTTGATTTTGGACTCAAAACATTTCTCACTTGCTCGGATGGTACTAAAATTGAGTCACCCCAATTTTTTAAGCAATCCCTAAACGCTATTAAAAATGCTAGTAGACAGCATTCCAAAAAGTTAAAAGGCTCATCTAACAGAGAACGAGCTAGAAAAAATTTAGTCCGCAAGCATGAAGATATTTCTCATCGTCGGCGTGATTGGTTTTGGAAGTTGGCACATGAACTAACTGATAAGTTTGATGTGCTATGTTTTGAAACCTTAAATCTCAAAGGAATGCAGCGTCTTTGGGGGAGGAAAATCTCAGATTTGGCGTTTGGCGAGTTTGTGCTAATCCTCGTATGGATTGCCAAAAAGAAGAATAAATTGCTTGTTTTCATCAACCAATGGTATCCATCAACTAAGACTTGCTCTTGTTGTGGTTATGTTCTACAAGAGTTAGATTTATCTATTAGAGAATGGCGTTGCCCATCCTGCCAATCAGTAAATGCAAGGGATGAAAACGCCAGTCGTAATATTTGTGCAGTCGGGGCATCGACTGTTGGGTTAGGTGATGTAAGTCGGGTTATGCCTGCTATCGCTGTTTGAGCCTAGAATCCCCACCCTTCAAGGGTGGAGAGTATGTCAAACAGTAATTCTGGTGCCGTCAAATCTAGTAAAGGTAAAGCCTGGGAAATCTTCGATATAACCTAACCTTTCATCTCGCAATAGGCTAATAGCCACCTCTTCCCCTATAGCTATACCTGCTGCACCATCAGTCCGCCAGTGAATACCACCGTGACCACGACCAATAGCATAATTAGTTGCCAACTTGTTCAACTCTCCACCCACGGTTAATGGCTCACCAGTGTAGGGAATTAACTTTGTTGGGTCGCTGGGGTCGGGTACTACGGGGTTAGGAATGACGTGGTTTTCATCAAAGAAAGCCTTTAACAATGTCACATTCACACCTGCAATTACCGCAGCGCCACCCGTATATGAAGGATGTAAAGGTGCAGCTTCTGGATAAGCTTGCGGTAGCAAATAAGTACCCAACTTGCTGTAAGTTCTGGCCAAAGCTTGGGAATTTAATATCTCAGGATGAATGGGATATTGAGTCCTGTTGACAAGATTGTTGTAGATTAATCCACCGTAGGCTTCTGGGCGCAGGGTGCGATGTACATAATACTTCTGCCAATATGAGGCGCGAATTGCCCGTGAAGTTCCCAAGTTTAATAGTGCTTGTAAATGCCCCACGGCAAATGTCGCAGCAGAACCTACTTGTGTCCGAGAGTTAACGTAGGGATTACCAGGATTTAACGGTGCGCCAATTCCACCGTCAATCAGTGGGTCACGTAAACTCACTGGGGAACTGAGAAGTAAAGAAGCCCCGTAATACAAAGCGCCACCAATATGAGCAAATTCACCCAAATCACGCACAGTCGATACATAACGGCGCGTAGGGTCATAATTAATTGATCTGCCAGAATTGCCACCATTCTGCACAGTCAGCCATTCGTTAAAGTCAATCAAAAAGTCATTACCGGAGAGGGCAGTCCGAATTACTGCCAAAATATACTGTGTTCCCCAAGGAATATTCCGCAGTAAAAATTGGGAAATGTAAGGGCCGTTTAATACCCCTGGCGGAGTGACGTGTCTTGGAGTTCCACCAGAACGGTCAGAGGGGTCAACGTAGCTGACAGTACCACGAAATAAAGTTTGCGGGGTGACACGACCATTGATTTTTGGCCCGTAAAAAGCAGACAGTCTGTTCAACTCGTCAACAGCTGCTAAAACATTCGGATCATCTGTATTATCTTGAAACTTAGAAAAAGATACATCACGCAGTAAAGCTTGCCAGTATAATTCCACTGCTTCATCGGCGCGGGCTGCACTGGCTAAAGCTGGTGGTATTGGTACGCCTATTTGAGCCGCGTTGATACCTTCAAGGCTAATTGCCAACGGCCCTTGAGGGTTGACTAGTTTTCTGGTACCACCCAAGATAATTTTTTCATATAGGCTGGGGTCTTGCCTGTTAAGTGCTGTAGTTAAAGAGTTGTAAGCTTCTAGGTTAACTTCACCTCTTTGGTTATGGGGCAAACCTCTAGAATCACTGCCAATTTTGTTAGCATACCTTTGCTCATCGCCGTTGGTAGGATGAGGTGGAATCGGAAAACTTCGTTCTAGTCTGGCGGCTTCTAAGCGAACTCGGTAGGCTCTATCTACAAACCTGTTATAGTTAAACCGCCCAACCACATCTCGTCCACTAGCTTGAACAACGCCTTCTTTGCGGAAAGACGAAACTGTGGAACCCATCACACCTGCAACTACCCCAGTTGCAGTTAACATTGTGGTGCGATTGAGAAATGAACGTCTGCTGAAGCGTTTAATAAATGAATTGCGAGTTGGAGAATTTGGGCTGTTGTTTTGCGCTTGATTTGCTGACTCAGATTCAAATTGCATCAGATTTGCTCCTCAATAAAAAAGTCAAGATGATATGTCGCTACAAGCAGTTGTTTGTAGACGTTGCTTACAGATGGCGCATCATCAAAACAGGATGCGTGAGAGAATTTCTGTGTACAGGTGCAGAGATTTACCTATGTTCTGATACTTAGCAGATAATCTACCCATCAGAATTTAGGCTGACTCTGGCAGCCGCTTTTATCTATATATTTTCACTAACTACGGTAAATCGATAGATTTTAAGTAGTTAGTGATTAAATTAGAATTTCCCACAAATCAGCGAGAAAAGCAAGATGATAATTTAAATAACCAGAACTGATATCATAAGGACTGTAGGGGCGGGGGGAAAAAGAAATTGAGACGCTGATCAAAATCGCCCTAAATCAAATACCCGACTTATTCAATAAGTCGGGTATCTAGTTGTTTATCAAGAATTGAGTTTAAATCACTGATGAGTTATACCAAATTGAAGAATGATTGCGACAAATGAATTGCCCAAAAGCTTACCAGTAAAGCCTGTCTCAATCCAAAATCTAAAATCTAAGATCCAAAATGGTATTACCCTTACTTGGATGCTGTTTCACCAGGGCCAGCAGTGACAATCACCACATTTTCTGGTTGAATTAAATCTTTGATGACTTGTTGAATTTGAGTCATATTTACAGCTTGAATGCGTCGCGGAAATTCCCGGATTTCTGCTGGTGAAAGACCCAAAACAGCATTATTTAAAATGATGTTGGCAACTTCGCTGGGATTGGCTAATTCCACAGGGTAGCTATTAGTAATGGAACGTTTGGCAGTATTTAATTCTGATTCTGTGATGCCTTGTTCCCGTAACTGTTTGAGTAAAGCGAGGGTGCTGGCGATCGCTTTTTGGGCATCTGTAGGCGCAGTTTGCATTTCAATTAAGAAGGGGCCGGGATTGATCCCCGCAGCAAAACCACTGTAGATACCATAAGTCAAACCAAGGCGATCGCGTACTTCTGTACCCAAACGGCTAGATAAAGTATCACCGCCTAAAATTTGATTCAATACCAAAGCTGCATAGAAACGGGGGTCTTTACGAGAAATGCCGTTGTAACCAATATAAGTTACAGCCTCAGCTTTACCGGGAATCACTTTATTCAAGCGAGTGGAAGTTTTTGGTAGGGGTACTTTCGGCAAATTCAACCCAGGTGGTTTACCTTCAGCTTGCCATTTAGTAAAAGCTTGATTGAATAAATCTTTCACCTTCGCTGGGTCAAAATCTCCCACTAAAGCGATTGTGGTTGTGTCTGGACGGTAATGTTGACGATAAAAGTTCAACACATCGTCACGAGTGATACTCTTTAAACTCGCTTCTGTGGAAAAACTGTGGAAAGGATGACTTTCTGGGTAAATTGCTTGTTGGAATACGCGCCTTGCTAAAGTACTGGGGTCATCTAACTGCACTTTTACATTAGTTAACGCCCGTTGACGACTCAGTTCTAATTGGTCATCGGGGAAGTTCGCATTTTGTAAGACATCTGCCAAAGTTTGCACTAAAACTGGCAAGTTAGCGGAAAGCCCTTCACCACTAATACTGACACCTTCGCGGCTGGGGCTAAACTCTAAACTGGTTCCCCGATCTTCTAAAGTTTGGGCTAAAGCCAAAGCATTTTTCGTTTCGGTACCATTCATTAAGTTTTCTGCGGTGAGAAGAGCGAGTCCAGCTTTTTGATTACTATCAAACTCAGTTCCCGCATCAATTTGACCACTAATATTAATTGTGGGCAGACTGCGGTCAGGTAACAGTAAGACTCGCAAACCATTGGCTAAAGAAAACTGTTGTGGTAGAGGTTGTTGATTAGATCCTGTAGATGAACTTGCAGGCGGTAAATATTTTGCCAGTTCGGCCGGGTCTACAGGTTGACCAGGGCTAAAGTTTTCCACAGTCCGACCAGAACCAGAACTAGAGGTTCCGGCTTCACCATCTGGTTGAGTTGGTTCAAAAAAGCCAATGGTTTTTTTGGCTGGAACAAGGTAAGTTTTTGCTACTCGTTGGACATCTTCTGGTGTCACTTTGGCGATCGCCGCTAAATAGCGTTCAATATATTTATAATCTCCCGCCACAGTTTGGTTATATCCCAACTGACTAGCTTGGCTGCTGATATCTTGATTGCCTAACACAAAAGAAGCTTGCAATATTGTCTTCGCCCGGTTTAACTCTGCTGCACTCACGCCCTTTTGTTGTAATTCTGATAGCGAGGTTTGCAGAACTTGGGCAATTTTCTCTAACTTTTGACCGGGGGCGGCTGTCGCCTCAATTTCATACCAACCCGGTTCAATTAATTCCGCAGGACTTCCACCCACAGAACTTGCTAAACCAGATTCCACCAAAGCTTGATAAAGTCTCGAACTCCGTCCCCCCGTCAAAATTGCATCCATCACATCAATTGCTGGTACATCAGGATGTTGGATATCTGGTAAAGGATAGACAACATACAACAAAGCCGCACTTCCCGGTTCTTTTAAAACTATGGGAGTTGAGGCTTGGGAGTTGGAAGTGGTGGGGGGTGTGGGTTTTTGACTATCAACTGTTGATTTTTGATTCTTCGTCAACTTGCCAAAACTTTCTTTCACCGCCTTGAGTACAGGTTCTGTGGCAAAATCCCCTGTGATTACCAAAGTCGCATTATCAGGACTGTAGTAAGTTTGGTAATAATTCCGCACCTGTTCGACAGTGAATTTTTCCACATCGGCTTTTGTACCACCTACAGATAAACCATAAGCCCGATTAGGAAAAGCCGCCTTCATCACCGCCCGATTTAAACGATAACTGGGTGAGTTTTCATAACCTTGCAACTCAGAAATCACCACACGCTTTTCACTGGTGAGTTGTTCAGCCCCAACCAAAGCATTTTTCATCCGGTCTGCTTCTAAAATTAGCAGTGCTTCGAGTTTATCTCGTTGCACTGTGCCGAAATAAGCTGTTTCGTCGTAACTTGTAAAAGCATTAAACTGACTACCCAAAGCACTAAACAAACGACCAAACTGTACTGGGCGTTCTTTAGTACCTTTAAACATTAAATGTTCTAATTGGTGAGAAATACCACTTTCCCCTTTACCTTCGTTGCGTGAACCAACTTTGTACCATACTTGCACACTCACTACCGGGGCTGTATGAACTTCTTTCGTTAATACTGTTAAACCGTTTTCTAAGACAGTTTTTTTAACTCCTTGGGTAAAAGATAATCCCGATACTGGAACAACTGCGGCTGGTGTCACCGCATTAATGACATTTCCCGAAAAAGGTATCAAACTTAGAAAAAAACTAAGTAAAAATGCTATTACCATCGTTGAGCGTCGCTTCATAAGCAAATCAAAATTTGAATTTTCAATTCATAAAGGCGATTCTAGCGAATCATTCTTTGAAATATGGGGATCAATTTCTTTAATCACGCCAGAATGACATGATTCACAAAAAAATTAAAGACAAAAATCCTATCTTTAAACAAACCGATTCCTGGATTCTTGAAGAATTGAGGTATCTTCTGCAATAAATAGCAGAAACTTAAGTAATTACACTGAACCAATCTGTATATTGCGATGTTCAAATAAGTAAATTAGACAGCAAAATTCCCGTTAAACCTCGCAAAACAAGTAATTACGCGGAAATTTTTGTCTAATTACAGAGTTGCAATGAAACATCTGCATATATTTTTGCTAAAACTTAAATTTTTTTACACACAGAGAAGGATGGTAGTTATGCGGTTTAAATCTATATTCACCACATTGATGTGTCTGGCAGTTTTTATATTATTCAGCATCTTTGTGCAATCAGTAGACCAAGCAGTTGCTTTCGGACAGTCAAGTAATATTAAACTTGACCCCAGCAAAGGTAAAGAAATTGGTTTTGTGTACGAAGCTTTTTTAAGTCCGCTACAAGAACCAGATGATGAGGAAAATACACCAAAAATTGCCCCACCGTCTTTAAAATCTACCGCACCTTCTATACCAAGAAATCAGCGTAAGTCACATGGACACGGAGTCGTAAAATTCACCAAAGACTTGAGTAAAGCATTTGTTGATGTTCAGGTAGCAGGCGTAAATCTCAAAGATATAGTTATGTTTCATATCCATTGCGGGAAGCCAGATGTACTTGGCCCTATTCAAGTTGACTTTGCTTTGACTGGGGATATTAAACAAAACTTTGCTGATGGTCATTTTTCCGCAGAAGTAACAGATGAAATTATTGAAAAGACTACTAATTCCGCCAAAGATTTGTTAGGAATTTACACTTTAGGTTGTCCTATTGAATCAGGAAAACCCGATAAAGTTAAAACAATTGCTGGTATGGCACATTATGGCAGACGTAGCGAACTTTATTTTAATTTACATACCAAAGGTCAAACTTTTTATGGGGATATTCGCGGTCAATTACATCCGGTAGAAAATTAAACTATGGCAGTCTACATCAGCAATTATCTAGGAGTTGGTAGAGATTGAGCAAAAATGGGAATTGCTATGAAGCGGAACAAAAGGCTACTAATGTAGATTTTTCCTCTTCGGTGATTGAAGATGCGATCGCAGACTTACTGATCACCAAAACTGCATAACTTCTAGTTAAAGTCAGCTTTCAGTGTCACTCTGCTAACAAGATTCTTAAGTTTGCACACTAAATTCTTCAGGAGCAATACCCCAATTTACCCAACAAATAGCATCTTTTGCTGATTGAATATCAGGTGGTACGCGCAATACATTAATCCTTTGGGTGCTAGGACAGGTCATTTTTAATAAATAAATTGGTTCTACATCTATATCGGAATTAATTTTAAAAAGCGTATATTCTTCCCAGATATCTAATTCAACTGCTTGTAACTCTTCAATAATTCGAGAATAACCAATGCCTTGAATTAACACGCGCCGCAGTTCAGCGTTCTTTTCTTCTAATAACCATTTTGCTGACCACTGCGTTGGAGATAATTCGCCATATTTCTCTGGCAACCTAACACCGTGATATGCGTAAATGTTATATCCGTCAGAGAATTGAACTGCTGCTTCTCCTTCAGCATGAAGGATATTCTCTTGATCAAAAGATACCTTGCAAGGACGCTCACAGACTAGACAAACCTTTTCATATTTGGATATGAAACCACAGTATTGGATTAAATCTTGAAATACTTGCCATTTTTTCTTGTCATAATTAATGGCAAGGACTGAAATACAAAAATCTAACATACAACCCCAAATTGCCCACTCTGCTGTTCTAGTTAAGGGTTGTGTTAAATGTAAAAAGTCAGTAAATTCTATCTCGCACTGGTCAATATCAGTTATTAATTGCTGTTCAATAAGTTGTGTTATGCCATAAGGGAAGTATGAAATTTTTGGATGGCTTGCCGTTGGGTAATATGGAAATTCAGGAAATTGTATTTGATTTCGCAATCTAATGAAGAGTTGATACTCAAGCTGTTGATTGATTCCGTGTTTAATATGTTCTACTACTCTTTTAAGAAATTTGATATGAATATTCAGTCCTAAATAATCTTTAAAGTTTTTAATTGCCAAAACTTTTTGAATTGCGATCAGAGGATTACTATAAAATAAAATTTCTGGTTCTGGATAGTTGCTGACAGCATAAGCAGCATTAATCACTGCGGCAACTTTTTCATGATTAATGGCTTCTGTAGAGGTTGCTATCCTTCGCCATTTGTCTCGGTAGATAGCAATCATTGCTTCTTGTTCCTCAGTCAGTTCAGTGATGATGTGTCTTGGCATAACTTGAGATAAGTTAGAGCTGATTCGTAAAGAAAATCTAAATAGAACAAAGCCGTGATGTACTCAAGCTATAGACTAAATCAAGAACATTAGTAAAGCAATGATTTATGGCTTATTGATTCGTCTGATGATAAAGCATATAGCATCTTAAGATTTTGTTTACAAATCAGCTCTTAACAGCACAACTAAATCCCGGCAAAAGTGGACTAGTTAAATTATCTTCTTTATATAAAGTAGCCGCTAATTTTAAAACACTATCTGGTCATTGCCGTCGTCAGGAAATAACGCTAAGTCAGCAGTTGTCCAACGGACTTTTTCGGATGCTGTGGAAATTATACAATTTTGGATTTAGGGAGAGGATGTTTTTTTATTCCCTACTCCCTATTTCCTATCTTTAATTTAACTAGCGATCGCCTCGGCTTTTTCTGCCACGGGGACATAAGGTTTTTCTGCGCCTTGTGCCAAATAAGCAGCTAACTGGCTTTCAATTTGGTCGCGGACAATTTGGCGATATTCTAAGAAATGCTCGTTGTGGGCGCAAACCGAAAGGTAATGTGTAAATACAGCAGGGTTCCGTTTGATAATACTGAACAAATGATGCCAGAATTTCCACCGAGTTTCCCTGACAATTCCTTGTCGCCAAACGACAATTAACAATGCTTTGAGTTCTACCCATGATGGCATTTTAAAAGGTGCTTTCCACTTAGGCGAACCTAACATTAAAAAACAGCGATAGGTGCGGTCTAAATATTTCACAGGGTCGTATAAAGCACAAAAAGCCTCAACATATTCCCTGGCAAGTTCTTCTAAAGGACGGGTGGGAATAAAGTTCATCAACGTGGTTTGGTTGATGTTACTTTCTGTATTTTCCCGCAATCTACCTTCTTTTTTCAGTCGATGCCACAGTGCAGTATTGGGTAGTGCTTGTAACATAGCGAAGGTGGTTGAGGGAATCCCGGCTTGTTCGGCAAACCGGACGATGCGATCGCCTGCGCCAGCTTTTTCACCATCAAACCCGATAATAAACCCAGCCATTGGCCGCAACCCAGCTTTGATGATGGTTTGCACTGCGTCTGTCAAAGAACTGCGGGTATTTTGAAATTTCTTGGTGAGTTGTAAACTATCTTCGTCTGGGGTTTCAATTCCCAAAAACACCGCCGAAAATCCAGACTCAACCATCAATTCCAGTAATTCTTCGTCTTGGGCTAAATCTACAGAAGCTTCTGTATCAAACTTAAAGGGATATTGGTGTTCTTCCATCCAGACTTTTAACTCTTTCAGCAACAATTTCACATTTCGCTTGTTACCGATAAAGTTGTCATCCACCATAAACACACCCCGCCGCCAACCCAATTCATAGAGATAATCCAACTCTGCTAATAATTGTTCTGGGGTTTTGGTGCGTGGTTTACGTCCATAGAGAACGATAATGTCGCAAAATTCGCACTGGAAAGGACAACCGCGCGAAAATTGCACCGACATCATGTCATAAGCATCTAATTCTAATAAATCAAAGCGGGGTACGGGTGTGCTTGTGACATCGGGTTTTTCTGCGGTGCGGAAAGTTCCAGATTTTTCGCCTCGTTGAATTGCTTCCACAAACATCGGTAAGGTGATTTCCCCTTCATCCAAAATCAGGAAATCTGCACCAACATTTTGGACATCATAAGGTGTAGAAGTTGGGTAAGGGCCACCAACTGCAACTAACTTACCGCGTCGTTTGGCTTCTTGAATTTGTTCCAATAAATCTTGTTTCTGGACAATCATCGCCGATAGAATGACTATATCTGCCCATTCCCATTCTGCTTCTGTTGCAGGACGAATATTGCGATCGACCAGCTTAAATTCCCATTCTTGGGGCAGAATTGCCGCTACAGTCACTAAACCCAAAGGTGGTAGTAAAACTTTGCGATCAACTAAATCCAGAATCTTTTCATAAGACCAAAAGGTTTTAGGAAATATCGGATAAACTAATAAAACTCGCATGTAGTAGCAGACCTCACACTTTGATTGTTATCCCACTCTAGCGGAAATAATTACTTATTGACTTTATATTGGCTTTAGCTTACCGTTAATGGTTTTGTCTGTGCAATTATTAACTAGAAAATATTGTGTGTCTGATGATAAAAATATGATGCCTCTCGATGCTTGATGATGTAAGAAAGAGGTCAAGATGGTACAGATACCCGTTAACCCAGAAAACTTATTGATTGAGTTACCGAAAGCGATCGCATTATATGTCACCCCAGAACAGTTCGCCGCATTAGCCGCCGCTAACCGAGACTTGAGACTAGAAAGAACTGCAAAAGGAGAATTAATCGTGAATCCGCCAACAGGTTGGGAGACTGGTAAACGTAATTGGAATATTGCGGGAGAATTGTATTTATGGTGGCGGAATGCAGGTGAACCAGGTCAAGCTTTTGACTCTTCAACCGGTTTTGTCTTACCAAATGGTGCAATTCGTTCTCCTGATGCTTCTTGGGTAAGCCAAGAACGTTGGCAAGTCCTGACTCCCGAACAAAAAGGAACTTTTGCGAATATCTGTCCAGATTTTGTAGTAGAATTGCGCTCTAGTTCTGATACTCTCAAAACTCTGCAAGAAAAAATGCGGGAGTACATCGATAATGGTGCAAAACTCGGTTGGTTAATTGATCCGCAGCAGCGATGTGTAGAAGTTTATCGCCCAAGTTCGGCAGTGGAAGTGTTGGAAAATCCGGCGACGTTATCGGATGAAGAAGTTTTACCGGGTTTTGTGTTGAATTTGCGTCGGGTGTGGGGTTGAATCAGAGCATTATGGTTACAGCGTCCAATCTGCGATCGCTAGTCTGGGTACTAGACTAAAATCTCGTTGGTTACGGGTAACGACGGTGGTATTAAGAGATAATGCGATCGCAGCTATTCGCATATCTTTTTGCAGGCGGTTTTTTCGCAGAGGGGGATTCTCTCTGAGCAGTTGTTTGAGACAGTCATCAGCCTGTTGTGTGAAATCCAGGATCTCAACTGTTTGAAGATATTTGACGGTTATCCAAAGTTTTGAGTAGAGTGCGGGGAGATTATGCACTGCTGACGGATCGTTAATTTTACCAATCCAGCCGTTAAAAAGTTCTTGAACCGTAATTACAGTCACAGCAATTTGATGCAAAGAAGCGTTAGCGATAACTTGAGGATGATTACAAAGAATTAGTGAAACATGATCCGTATCGAGAATATATCGAGACACACTAAGCTTCCTCTACAAGTAGTATGAGGAGTCAACTTCACTGTCATCATCTGAGGTTCGCTGCGATCGAATTTCATTCATAATTTCCTGAAAATCTTGATCGTTTTGAAAAACACCCGCAAATTGCATCCAAGTTGGTACTGAAGCTTCTATTGGTAGATTCCAGGAAATAGCTTCGATGTGGCTGAGTCTTTCTAAAAAGGTGGTTTGGAGTTGGGTGATTGCATCTTCTCGTGTTTGTGCTTCAACGCGAAAGTTGGGAAACTCAAAGATAGATGCAGCAAACTGACCATTTTTGAGGCTTTCTATTAGGAGTGTCACCTTCAGGTTAGCCGATGGCTGAGACTGCGTTACATTTAGATTGACGACCATGTTTGATAGACTTTAAGTGTCTTACTCATTTTACTGTAGATGCTGTAACCGCTCACTGTAGGCGATCGCAGAAACCAAACCATTTCGAGAATTAGCTATACCTGAAAACACACCAGTTAGCAGTTTATTTTCTATTAGGCACACCGCTAATTTTCAACACATCACTCATGGTTGCACAATAATTTGGTAAACCAAAACTTGCGGGATTGACGGCATTTTTATATGTAAAATGGCGATAGTTCATGCAGAACCTATCCCAAGCTGCCATTTGAATGCGGAACACGGCAATAATCAAATTAGCTAATGAAATAGATAGGGGAATGCGAAAGTAAATTTTTTTGCCTAGATAAGCGCAGGTTTCTTCTATTGCTTGGTTGGCGGTGAGTCTTTCTTGACCTAAAACTAATTTGCGTTGTTCCTTATTTTGGGGTGGATGTTCGATTAAATATTCCACGACGGTAGCAATATCTTTTCCGTGGATAAAGTGAAAACTACCGTCTGCTTGTAAAAAGCGAATTAAGTTAACATATTTTGTGACTTCGGGTATGCCAGAGGTGAGGTGAGAATAGGGTTTATTGGCATCGCCGCCTAGTACTAAGGTGGGAAAAACTGTGGTAATTTTAGGTGCGATCGCTAGTTTTTCTTTTTCATGCAAGCATTGATATTTAGAACCGATATAATCTGTCCCAATCTCCCCTGCTTCTTTTAGAGGTTGATTTTTGTTATCTAAAACACTAGCAGTTGAAAAATAAATTACCTGTTCGCAACGTTCAGGGTTTAATAAACTGAATAGTTCTAGTGTCTTGTTGACATTAATATCGTAAGTATTATCCCCGCCCCAGGCTGTTGCTGTTAACACTGCGACATCAATAGTTGATAACAAATCCGCAAAGTGTTTAATTTCTTGCATATCGCCTTGCAAGACGGTAACACCTGAACGGTATTGCGTATTGACTTGTAGTTTACTGGGGTTTCTAACTAGTAAAAATAGTTCGTGATTTGTATTTTGAATTAATGCTTCTGAGATGTAATGACCGATGCAGCCACTTGCGCCTGTGACTAAAATTCTTTTCTGACTCATAGTATGTTTTTTAAAGTTTAAGAGTTAACAATAAAATTAAAGGTTCCGCACTAAAGATTAATTTTCACGTAAAGGCAAAAAGGCACGAAGTTTTTATTCAAAATACATCTTCATAAACATCAGTTACAGAACCAGAAAAATTTATGCTTGTAAACTGTAATTCTTGATTGCCTCTATAACTATAAAGTTCCCATCTGCCTTGTGCATTACGTCTAAAACAATCAATTCTTTGACGGTTTTGGCTGATTAATACATATTCTTGCAATGTTTCTATTTCTTGATAGTCACTAAATTTATCACCTCTATCTAAAGCCTCAGTGGAAGGCGATAAAACTTCAATAATTAAACTGGGATAGCGTTTAAAATATTCAAACTCTGTATCTCTTGGGTCACAAGTCACCATAATATCTGGATAATAAAAAACATTCAGCGATTCGATGTGTGCTTTCATATCAACGACATAAAGACGACACCCAGTTCCGCGAATGTGATTTCTCAGCAGAGCAACTAAGTTAGCAGTAATAGTTACATGAGCGTCACTGGCTCCTGCCATTGCATAAATCTGCCCTTGGATATATTCATGTTTAATGGGGCTAGATTTTTCATTTTCGAGATATTCTTCTGGTGAAATATACGGGTGAGATTGGCTAAGAGTCATATAAGTGAATTGTCAAAAGCTAGATTCTCATTTTCTAGCAGCATTTCAATGACTTCGCGTAGATTTTTGTTTAACTCATCTAATGTTTCACCTTGAGAATGCGCTCCAGGAAAACCAGGAACGTACCCAACATATAGATTTGTGTCAGGATCTCGTTCGATTATCGCTGTAAAAGTTCTCATAAAAAATAGATGTGTCAGCAATGCAATTATTATGTCTTTGTGGTTCAAAAATTGTCACCACAAAGACACAAAGGGAATTAACTCACCAGTGCTGCTGTACTGAGTTGCTTGGCTGTTTCAAAGAAGAAAGCGACGTTTTCTTCTGGGGTATCTGGTAGGACACCATGACCGAGGTTGAGGATATGACCCCAATTACCAGCTTTGCGAACGGTATCATAAATGCGATCGCGGATGAACTCTTTGGAAGCATAGAGTACACCAGGGTCAAGATTACCTTGTACTTTAACGTGCTTGCCTAATCGAGCGCGAGCATCAGCCATGTCTACAGTCCAATCAACGGTGACGATATCCGCACCAGATTGAGCCATTCTTTCTAGTACACCTGCACTACCACTAACTAAAAGAATTAATGGTGTGTCGGGGTGGGTTTGTTTGACTTGCTGGAATACCCGTCGTTGATATGGCAGAGCAAAGGTATCGTAATCTTGAGGGCTTAATTGTCCTGCCCAAGAATCGAACATTTGCACTACTTGAGCGCCGCAGTCAATTTGGTAACGGGCATAAACAGCGATCGCATCTGCCAATTTTGTCAGCAGTTGGTGTAGAATTGCCGGGTCTGAGAAGGCCAAGTTTTTGATGATGGAATAGGTTTTAGAACCTTTTCCTTCAACTGCGTAAGCAGCTAACGTCCACGGCGCACCGACAAAGCCTAATACTGTTGATTTGTTGCCAACTTCTTGGCGTAATGCCTGCAAGATGGTTTTAATAAACGGTAGAGCCGCCTCTGGATCTAAATCATGCAGGCTATCAATTTGTGCTTGAGTGCGAATGGGCGAATGAATGATTGGCCCTTTACCTTCCGCAATGTCCATATCAATGCCCAAACCAGGCAATGGAGTTACAATGTCGGAAAATAAAATCACTCCGTCCGGCTGGAAGGCTTTCCAAGGTTGCAGGGATACTTCAATCGCTACTTCGGGAATTTCGGAGCGATCGCGAAATGAAGGATACTTTTCCCTTAAGTCTCGGTACGCCTTCATATATCGTCCCGCTTGTCGCATCATCCATACTGGGGGACGATCTACTATTTCACCACGAGCAGCCCGCAGGAGATGAGGGGCCGTTGAGGAAACACCCATTTAACACTTCATCCTAAGTCACTTTGTTATGTCAATGTTTAGCTTATCATTCTGAGATTACGCTTTTTCAGAAGGCTTGCTTGAAAAGCCCAAGTCTTAGCTTTACTTAACTTAATATGCAAACCGATTCTAATAATCCAAATCCTTCTAATGTTGCAGCTACTAATAGCAATTCTCCATCAGGCAAATTATTTATACCCCCCAGCCAGCGACGCAAGTTTTGTGTATTGTTTACTTTTATGACAATTTTGGGTTGGGTAGTGGGTGGCGTTTTTAGTCTGGCAGTAGAAAGACTGCTCACACAAATTCTGACTGCATTTGGATCTATAGAAATGCAATCATGGGGCTATGGCATAAAATTACTCAGTAATATTGTATTTGCTGTGGTTTTTGCTACCGACCAAACATTAGTTATCCGTCGTTATCTTTCTGGTTGGCGATGGATAATTGCAACTACCATCGGTTGGTTAACTGCTGATTGTGTAGCGACTGCCTGGATTAATTATATTGCTTCAATTGCTAATTCTCTTAATGAAACTTTATCTCCTGAGTTAGCAATTATCTTTGGATTTTTATCAACAATTGCTTATATTTTTTCTGGTCTTTGGATCGGACTATTGCAATGGCTAGTTGTACGCCGTTACACAATCAAATCCTGGTGGTGGAATTTTGTACCATCAGTTGCTTTTTTGTTAATTAGTTTGCTGGTCTGGTTGCTATCATTAATGCAAAACTTCATACCAGAAGCAATATTGTATGGCAGTCAACAAGGATTAACAGCAACTATCCTAGGAATAGTACCAGCAATTGGTTTTTGTAGTTTAAAAAGACGCTTACCAAGGCAAACTCAGGCAAGTTAAGCAGAAAAGTTTGAGTAGGAAATACATTTATGTTTTACTACAATCCGTTAGCATGTTTACCTTCATCAGCCGAATTACCAGATTCTGACGATACACCTGTGGATAATGAATTACAAATATTAATTCCCAGCTTATTATTATCAATTTTAACCAGCATTTGGCACAGTCGTGAAGACTGGTTTTTTGGCATAAATATGGGTATTTATTATGGAGTGAGTAAACCTGCGATCGTTCCTGATGGATTTTTAAGTTTAGGCGTAGAACGTTTTATTGGCGAAAATGGACGTTTTAGTTATGTGATGTGGGAAGAAGATGGTATACCACCAATTTTTACGTTAGAAATTGTCTCACAAGCATACAATTATGAATACGAACAAAAGAAATTAGATTATGCTCAGTTGGGAGTATTATATTATGTAATTTACGCCCCAACACGCTTACGCCGGAAACGTCAACGGCTGGAAGTTTATCGCCTAGTTGATGGAGAGTATATTTTACAATCTGGTGATAAAATTTGGATGCCAGAAGTTAATTTAGGTATTGGCAGAGAACGTGGAAGTTATCAAGGCATGACGCGAGAATGGTTGTATTGGTACGATGAAAATGGTAGACGATATCCAACACCAGAAGAATTGGCAAATGTACGACAACAGCAACTAGAAGAAACCCAAAACCAACTTCAAGAACTTTTAGCTAAATTACAACAAAAAGGTATCGACCCCAACAATTTATAAAAACTATGGGAAACATCAATTCAGTAGTCATTGCTACTGGTACACATGGCAATGAATTTACAGGTATCTATCTAGGTAAAAAATTTGAACAGTTTCCGCAACTGATTCAGCGTCCAAGTTTTGATACTCGCGTTTTATTGAGTAACCCCAAAGCATTTGCAGCAGCCAGACGCTATATTGATAAAGACTTAAATCGTTGCTTTGCAACAGCAGATTTACAAAATCCCCAACTTGCTAGTTATGAAGATATTTTGGCAAAAAATATCTATTATTTACTAGCAGAAGAAAGTAAAAATCAGCAACAAGTTATTATTGATTTGCATAGTTCTACTGCAAATATGCAGTTAACTATAATTTTAGGTAGCCAACATCCATTTATATTACAATTAGCTGCCCAATTAAGTGCAATTAACCCTGATGTGAGAATTTGTTATTCTCAACCCACAAGAGATTCTAACTTTCTGTGTTCAATATCAGAATTGGGTTTTGCCATTGAAGTGGGGCCTGTAGCACAGGGAGTTTTAAATGCTGAGTTATTTCAAAAAACTGAAGCGTTAATTTATCAAGTTTTAGACTATATCGAAAGTTATAATCAAGGTTTATCTCAACCATCAAATACGAATCTAACATATTATCAATATACAGGAGTTATTGATTATCCTCGTAACGAAGCAGGAGAAATTATCGGCATGATTCACCCCGAACTCCAGTTTCGAGATTATCAACCGCTTAACCCTGGCGAACCGATATTTTTAACATTAGAAGGAAGTGCGATCGCCTATTCAGGCACATCTACAGTTTACCCCATTTTTATTAACGAAGCTGCGTATTATGAAAAAGGAATTGCGATGTGTTTAACTGAAAGAAAAACCATACAAATTTAAATCTTAACGTTTATTTATGTCTGACATTTGTATTGCACTACTTGTCTAGAACAAATGTTCTTACCTCTTTTCATAAACAGGATTTACGCAAAAATCTTTAAAAAGTCTAATTTATCGTAGACGCGAAGCGGTTTCCCGTAATCCTTCGGAGAACCCGAAAAGTAAGGTCTCTTCAAATCGCATTAGACGCGCAAGCGACTTCCCGCAGGGTATAACGCCAAAAAATCTTAGAGTCTGCGTAAGTCCTAATCAATCAATTTAGGGACTTGAAACCCCATATTCTGGCAGTTCGAGAAAGCTGTTACCTCTTACCTGTTCCCGCACTCGTTGTATATGCTCAAAAGACTGTAGTATTTTCATCATTTGTTGCAAAACATAACATTCATCAAACTATAAGACTAATATTGGATTGCTGAACAAATCAGCACACCCAGATCAGACTTCTTTCCTACTCCCTACTCCCCATTCCCTACTCCCTGCCTTTACATATATTCAACAATCAAACCGGATTCATATATAAGTATTTATTCACTGTGTTTAAAGTTACCTTTATCAAAAAAAATGTTGTTTGCAATACTTGAATTTAGATTTAACTTATTTTTATGTTGAGATATTTAGCTTACCAAATCAGCATATTCAGTTAAGATTAAGCATGTTTTACTATTTAGTTGCTGGTTCTGGACTGCTAGACTCCCTGGATTAATTTCATCTTGTTATTCAATAGCTGTTAGCCCATACTGCTCCCATGCTGACCTATCATCGCAAGCCTGTGTGCTTATCACTAATTTCCACTGACCTGCCGTTCTGGTCAGTGGTCGAAACTGCCGGAACTTTGTATCAGAAAGATACTGAACGATTTCACTTACTGTTAACTGCACCGCCTCTTATTACCTGTGAAGTAGAAACTTCTCCCAGTACAGAGGAAATTTTGCCGCACAGAAAAAACACTGCCTACGTTCCCAGTAGTCCCAGAGTTTTGTGGCTGGAAATTTCTCCATATCGGGTGATTATGACTATGCAAGGTAATGGTCAAGTAAGTTACCGCCACTTCTGGGAAAAAGGGATATACGGTGTCAGCCGTTATTGGTTGCCCACGGAATCTTTACAACCAAATAATCCGATTCGCTTACGAAATTTTACAAAAACATTGACACTTACGGGTAAACAATTCCCGGAACACTTGCGCCTAGAGTATGAATTGTGGGCAGAAAAAGTCCAAATCGGATGTTACATCCTCAATTTAGAAATCAAACACTGATAATTTCAGCTTTTTTTTTCATGCCTTTCCCAACACTGCTTGGGGGAGGCATAATTTTGTTCTCCGACTGTTCCCCTGTCTCCACAGGCAAACTTTCTTAACTGGACTGTATTAGACTATATGACACAAGCAGCGTAATTTGTGACTTTTTCGGTATATTTTTGTTTAGGCTCATGACAGATTCATCCGCATCTTTTATTTGAATCCTTAGCTTATGCGGTGGCTTTCCGTTTACTATGCGATCGCACCTATGGCATTGCCACCACTTTACCTTGGAGTGTAGATTTTGGTGATGGTATTTTGCGTCATCCCACACAATTATATGAAATATTCTTTTACATTTATTTATTATTCTTAATAAATCTTCGCTGCCTTTATCAATATCGCAGTGGTGAATTGTTTAAATTTTATTTAATTTCCTACGTAATTTTTCGGTTTTTTATTGACTTTCTCAAACCAGATTTTCATCCTTTATTTGGTTTGAGTGCAATTCAAATTGCTTGTGGATTGGCTTTCCTATATTATTTGCCCAATATTCCGCAGGTGTTTTATATTCAAGCCCACAAATAAAAGTTAATTTTTATCTTAAGAATTTTTGACTAATTTGACCAAAAAATTAAACTTTTCCAAATATTTATCCACTTTTTATAAGTGCATTCACAAAACTCAAAGTTCTACATGATTTTTTTGGCTAAAGAATTCATGTATAGTTTTCTCGTGGCTTATTACCAAGTTTACTAACACCTAATACCTTGTTTAAGAAAATATTATGAAAGTTTTGAACGGGGGAAAAATGAGAAGTTTAAAACATAAAAACTTCTCGAAAAAAAAAGTAATTTCATTGTTAGCCATTGTTGCTACTGCCATGATGATTGTTGGCGTAATGGTAGGTGTGTTGCTGAATCGAGTAGCGCAGGCAGATACAAATGATGCGGTTCTGCCCAGCAGGTTCGGTCGGATGTTTCGGAATCAGCCTTCCTTTGCGCCACCCACTGATGTTATCAGAGCCGCTCTTTTAGAAATGGGCAAAGCTGGCGGGATATTAGATGCCAAAGACAATTTAGCCGCAGGGCCTCTAGCCTTGATTGTCGATCCGGCTCTCAACGTCAACAACCCCAACAACCCCAACCATACAGCTGGTACAACATTTTTTGGCCAGTTTATGGATCACGACATTACATTTGATTTGTCATCTCGGTTGGGTAGGGTCACACCTCCAGTATCTGCCCCAAATGGTCGGACTCCAGCTTTTGACCTGGATACAGTCTACGGTGATGGGCCGTTTGCATCACCCACATTTTATGACCC
The DNA here is from genome assembly GCF_014698045.1 of Aulosira sp. FACHB-615. Classification (GTDB taxonomy): domain Bacteria; phylum Cyanobacteriota; class Cyanobacteriia; order Cyanobacteriales; family Nostocaceae; genus Nostoc_B. Next base: position 534,378 of record NZ_JACJSE010000002.1, on the reverse strand, counting down.
AACAGACCAAATCAAACTCAGACTGGAAAATGGCGGGTTGTTTGAAGATTTGCCCCGCGACGCAAATAACCGCGCCCTCGTCGTTGACCCACGTAACGACCAGCACTTAATTCTCACGGGAATCCTGAGTGCATTTCACCTCTTTCACAACCGTGCAGTTGATTTGGTGAGATCCCAGAGTCCATCTATCAACAATGTAAACGCTTTTAACGAAGCTCGTCGTTTGACCACTTGGCATTATCAGTGGCTGATTCTGCACGAATTTCTCCCCCAAATTATTGGTCAGGATCGGGTAAATGAAATCTTAAGGAATGGTCGAAGATTTTATACCCCCTTGCCAGGTAGAGGCTTTATTCCAGTTGAATTTCAAGTAGGCTATCGTTTTGGTCACAGTATGGTGCGTCCGTCTTATCGGGCTAACTTGGCAGGTGACAATGGCCAACCCTTCTTTGCGTTTATTTTCGACCCTTCCCAAGACGGAAAAGCTGATCCTAGTGATTTGCGCGGTTTTGCTAGAGCGCCAAGGCGTTTTATTGGTTGGCAGACATTTTTTGACTTTAACGATACTCAAATCCGACGTAACAAGTTAATCGATACGAAAATCTCTAGCGCATTGTTTAACTTACCACTCCAGGCGATCGTAGAAGGTACACCACCTACTTCACTCTTACAGCGCAACTTGCTGCGACACGTAACTTGGCAGTTACCATCCGGTCAAACCCTAGCTCGCGCAATTGGTGTATCTGTCCTTAGTAAGAATGACCTAGCAGAACTGCGAAGCATCTATCCTACCTTCGATACCTCTACACCACTCTGGTACTACATCCTTAAAGAAGCTGAACTTATGGAAAGAGGCCTACGTCTAGGCCCTCTGGGTAGTCGCATTATTGGTGAAGTGATTATTGGCTTGCTTCAAGTAGATCCAAAATCTTATTTGAACGTTAATCCTTCTTGGGTGCCAACTTTACCTACTAGAACAGGTAGACCAGAAGACTTTCGGATGGTTGATTTTCTGACTTTTGCTCGTGTAGACCCGGCTAGTCGTGGACAGTAGAGTGAGTGTGAGTACTTAATATTCAACCAAGTACACTCCATCAACTAAAAATAAAGAGGGATAATTCAATCCCTCTTTTCTTTGTATTTAAAAGAACTGACAAGATTTTGAAACCTGTTAGATTTACAAAACTCAGCACTCTTGATTAAGGCTGTTTACGATTTGATGGTCACAGGTTCATATCCAGCCTCATAAGGTGTCACCACAGAAATAAATATCAAGGGTTCATCGCCGTGATTAAACACACCGTGAACACATTGGACTGGTGCTACAACCACATCTCCAACGGTAATTATTTTGCGAGAACCGTCTATATCTAAATAATATTCACCACTACCGGATAATATTGTCCAGGTATCCTGACCAGTAGGATGAATGTGCGCTCCAATTTCTTGTCCGGGTTTGACATACCAAGCAACCACAACTGCATCTGGTGATTCCGTCACAACTGAACGAATTGGTTCACCATCTGTAGGTTGAAAAAAATCAGTACTCTTGAAAATTCTCTCTATACTCATTTTTTGATTAATCTATAAGTTGAACAATATGCAGCAGCATTCAGAATGGACTTTCTACTAGTCTTGAGAAATAACTTAAAAATCTGCTGTATAAAATAGACTGACTGATAACAAGATTTATAATACGATTAAACAGGTTTTCTGAGAGAGGTATATTGGTAAATATTCTATAAGTTATCAGGTAAATAAATATTATTTTATATTGATAAATGTGGCGCAAATCATTGATTTTAAATTAGGTTTAATTTATCCTTAATTTTGTCTTTTTAAGGATTTTATTTAGTCATATTTTTAATTGATTTGATTACTGGCAATCTCTGATTGTAATGACATATCAAACCCAAAAATAAAGAGTCAGAATATCAGTTCTGACTCTGGAATGCTAAATTATTCTGACTTAAACTTTGCTAGTAGCTACAGTTGCTACGCTGACTTTTAAGCGTTTAAGCATGGCTTCTCGCGCTTGTATGGCGAGGTCATCATCTAAGGGTTTGAGTGTGATGGGTTGTTGATACTTCAGCCGCAACGCTGTTTGAATTAACCAGTCAGCGACAAAGGGATTTTTTGGTAACAAGGGGCCGTGGGAATAAGTGGCGATCGCATTCTGATAAAATGCACCTTCTGTACCATCTTCGCCATTATTGCCTAAACCGTACACCACACGTCCCAAGGCTTCTACCTTACCTAACTTGGTGCGTCCGCCATGATTTTCAAACCCGACAAGATAAGGTTTACTACCAATCATCTCTTCTAACTCTTTGGCGAGGCGGGAGGCTGTAACTTCAATTACTAAGTTACCAATGCAACGTTTGGTATTTTCCCCAGGATGAATAGATACTAAATCGAGGATTCCTAACCCTTCTATTCGTTGTCCAAATCCTGGTTCATAATAATGTCCTAGGAGTTGGGGTGAACCGCAAGTAAAAACCCCTGGTGTACCATTGGCAATTTTTTCGCGCATTGCGTCAGCTTTCACCCCTTGCAAATCACGCATCACAATTTCTTGCTGACGGTCTTGTGCGCCTCCACCCACAATTACATCGACAGATTTAATATCTTCGGCGGTGGAATTTTGGTCTAGAGGTAAGACTTTTACGCTGTATCCCCGCCATTGAGCGCGACGTTCTATTGTAATTACATTACCGCGATCGCCATAAGTACTCATTAAAGTAGGATACAACCAACCAATTGTTAATTCTAATTGTTCAGAAGTCATAATTCTTTACTCATAACTGATAATTTATAACTTTTTTCTTTCTCTGATTGCAGAATCCGTAAAAGACTTTTTACGCTGTTACCTGTCACCTGTTCCCTGTCCCCTGCTATATTTTTGCATGGACTTATAGCAATTTTCATCAGATTTCAGTATTTTAGGTCACAGTTTTGTAATTGTCAGACAGCCATAATCTCCACAGGTAACTGTAAATTTACTCAATCTTGGGTAAACAGTTACACTGTTTTTGTGCAAATTTCCCAAAAAGTTAACTTTGTTTAACTAAGCGACAAATTTTTAATATCTCAATGGAGATTATATGCAAGCAATTGAAGCTCCGAATTTGACGGTAATTGCGTATGAAAACGCAGTTCCTGTGTCTCAACTACCTGCTGTGTGGCAAGATATTGCTAACGGAATAGCAGATGTAGGCATCTCTGATCCACAAAGTTATGTTGAAATGGCACAGTTATTTCAATATAAGTTAGAACAAGGTGATGTTGACTTATTTAACGAACGTCCAGAATTAGAATATCTTAAATCATCATTCTCCCAACTATTTGGCAAGTTAGCTTGGGAAACCCTAGAATTTTACGGTTATGACTTTATAAAAACTAGCTATCCTGATTTTGCGACACTGCTTCAAGATTTAGAATCAAAGGGCGAAGAGTTTGCCAATGAATTAAAAGTAGCGCGGATAGGAATAGAACTTTTTCAAGAATTTGGCTATGAACTACCAGCAAGTTTTTATCATGTGCATCTAGCACCAATTTACCGCGATCATGTATTTGAAGAACGCGCCCTAAGATTTGATAAGCGAGATATCAAACATAAGCGTTCTTGGGATGCAATATTGCACGCAGGTAAGGTTTTTGCGATGCAAATGAAGGTGCAGAGTATCGCTTCTAAATATGGCTTTACTTATCAACATGGTTGTGGTTGCAATTCTCACCTATCTTCGATTGATACATCTCATGGGGTATTTGAGTATGAATTCACTCCCGAAAAACGTCAACGGTGGTTGAGAAGTTTTATCTGGACTGCTTGGTATGAGTATGCTTTCTTTCCTATTGTCCCGAATACCAGTTATTTAGTTTAGAAAGTGAGAAAGATTTGAAAAAGGAATTCAGAAGTCAGAATTCAGGAGTCAGAAGTAATACCAATTTAAGAAAAGAATGCGACAGATAGAAATCAGGAAAGTCTGACTGGAGCTAGATTTCTTAATTTCTAATTGGTATAATGTGATATTTCATCACTCATTCATCCACCAGTGAAGTACTCAGGTAAATTCTGAATTCTGACTCCTGAATTCTATTTTGATAAAAAAGCTTCTCAATTCCCTATTTCCTAAAGAATTTTTCTGCCGGTGAGAACTTCGCGCACTTCTAACATGGCAGAATAAGTAGGAAGAATGTGTAAGGTTTCGTTGTCTGCTGTATGCTTGAGGGCAGTTGCGATCGCTTGCTTCAAATCTTCCTCGACAATTAAGCTTAAGTTACTCTCAAGAGACTTTTCGCTATAACGCAGACGTAAAGCCATATCATAAACGCGATCGCCACTCACCACAATAGTTCCGCCACGTTCGACTAATTTTTCTGTATCCACATCCCAAATCCAGGATACATCAGTACCATCGGGGGTGCGATCGTTTAACACCATCAATGTAGTTTTATCAGTACTTTGATTCACCACCCGAATCGTTTCGTTTGTCCCCACAGGATTTTTAGATAATAAAATTCTCACCTTTTTCCCATCAATAATTAAATCTTCCGCCCTACCGAATGCAGCTTGGAAATTATTAATAGTATCTCTAATTGTGGTTTCATCAACACCCAATTCAATAGCCGCAGTCACCGCCGCTAAAGTATTGTATTTGTTATACAAACCAACCAAAATTTGTCCCCACTCGCTACTTTCCAGGGTTGGTTTACTCTTACTAAAACCACAACTGGGACAAGTAAAATCGCCCAAGTGAGACAAGTACACACCTTGATAATCTAAAGAATGTCCGCAATTAGGGCAATAAATAGAATCTACCGCGTGTTGAATTGATTCGAGGTATTGTTCTGGTTCATTCAAGCCAAAGAATAACACACGTTGCGGTAACTGCTGACCGAGGTGCGATAAAGTCGGGTCATCCGCATTGGGAATTACGACTGTTTCTTTGGGAAGTGTGGAAATTACCTTTGTCCAGCGTTTACTGATGGTATCTACTTCGCCGTACCTGTCGAGTTGGTCACGGAACAAGTTTAAACACAGAATAATACGTGGCTGGAGTGGTGTTAATACCTTGGGGACGATATTTTCATCTACTTCCAAAATGGCGTAGTCAGCAGCCAGCGTCCCCACCAAGTTGGTGTTTTCGAGTAAAGCTGTCATCAAGCCATTTTCTAAGTTTGCACCTGTAGAATTATGGGTGATGTGGTAGCCTTTACGTTCCAAAATAGTTTTTAACAGCAGCGACGTAGTTGTTTTACCATTCGTCCCCGCAATGATAATTACGCCATTTTTTACCTGCTGACTCAATAATTGCAACAGTCGAGGTTCTATTCGCCGTGCAATTGACCCTGGTAATACACTAGCAGCACCTAAGCGCAGCGATCGCACCGCAAATGTTACAGTTTTCGCCACCAATACCGCCAAACCAAGGCGCAGTCTATCTATCAGTTTAATTTTCTTGCCCACTTCTTTACCTGAATCTGCTTGTGTTTGCTAATTAATCTAGTTGCAAATTTAATCCTGTGAGTTTAGCGAATCCTGGCTCAAAAAGCCAGCACTTAGAAAGTCTGAAGTCTAAAGTATGAAGTGTGAAAAAGAAATTTCAAAATTCAGACTTCATACTTCATCCGTAAGACGTTATCTTAAAAAATAGTGCGCGGGTGTAATTACTTATCCAGCCCAGGTTGCCGAATTCAGCACAAACTTACGACAAATCGTAGCTTGCAAGGTTCCTTTTGATGAATATTACAAAGTTGTTTTTTTTACAAAAACGTATGGCTGACTGGCGACGCTTGATATCGAAATGCCTGTTATTGCTTGTGTGTTTACTGATGTTCAGTATTCAACCGGCTTATGCTGGTATTAATGATGATAACTATGATGGCAATATGTTTGTCGTTTATGCTGGCAATGGTTCCTTAGTTCCACCCAGACAGACACTCGCACAGACTTTAACAGAACATAAACCTGCATTTTTAGCATTTTATGTAGATGACAGTAGCGATTGCAAAAAATATGCCATTGTAATTTCTCGCGTCCAAGAGTTTTACGGACGAGTAGCAGAGATCATCCCGATTGATGTTGATACAATTCCAGTAAAAGAAAAATATGATCCCACGGAACCAGGATATTACTATTCTGGGGGTGTGCCTCAAGTTGTAGTGTTTAATCAATCAGGGCAAGTATTGTTAAACAAAAAAGGTCAAGTACCCTTTGAGGAAATAGATGATAAATTCCGCGAAGTGTTTGATTTATTACCCCGTGCTGAATCTGTACAATTAAAGCGCCGTTCTTTTAATGAATTTAGCAGTGAGTTAGCCAAATAACTGCCAGGGTAGACTCAGATGGTCTACCCTAATTTTTAGTACTGTGGGCTACTGCATCACCAATCAAGCAAAGGATAATGTTTAAATAACCGATTTTCACAAAAGCGCAAATTCATAGTCTCAAGTTCAAAACTATTGACCCTTGACTAATAACTGATGTCAAAAGTTTACACTACCGAAGAGCTAATCCAAATTTTGGCAGCCGAACGCCAAGCTTGTCTAAAAGGAGAGCGTCTGAAGTTAGAGGTAACAGTCTCTGGCAATCCTGTAATAGACCAGTTTATCAGAACCGAGGGGTTCCAAAAGTTTACTGCCTATCAAGATTTTAAAGCAGCTATTCACGATTATCAAAGAGAAAATCATGTTTCCGGTATTGTCTGGCGCGAAATGACAGTCAAAGGCAAAACTTTGCGCTATCCAGAAGTAGATACCGAATTAGTCGGGTTGACTAGTGATATCGCTATATTACAATCTGCCAAAGATGCGATATTGAATTTTTGGTATGAAGTAACCAGCGATATGGATTTATATTTAAGTTTTAATAACAGTAAGCAATATCAACAAATTACTACAGATGATGTCCAAAGAATTGCTCACAGAACTGAATGGGCAAGTTTATGGAAGTGGGAAAATCCTAACTTTTTAGAGATGATTTTACAGTTAGGATGGGGTAATCCCGAAGAAGCCAGATATAAACGCGGTAGACCACATTCTGGTAGTGAATATATTCATGCAGTCAACCCAGGTAATTTACCTATTGGTTAAGTACAAGACCCCCGACTTCTTAAAGAAGTCGGGGGTCTAAAACTCTGGAATTTCAAGAAACTACTCACTAAACTATTTTAAGATGTAGGCGATCGCCACAAGTCGATACTGGTAAATTTAAAATTAACACCTACCCTTTCAAGGCTTTTCTAAAATTGCGGCGATAGGATTGATTAGCGATAAATAAAACAGGCCATAACAAAGATAAAGCAATCCGATTGAGTAAGGATGGTTGAAAGTTAGTCCTGGTAAATCCATTCCAAAACTTCCAACCTAAACCGACATAACCTACTAGCAAAAGTAATACGATTAATTTGCTCATGTTCAGGAACTCCATTCACTACTGACTAAATTTAAGTTAAGAATTGTCAAAATATCTCAGCAATTCTTAATTTATACTAACAAGCTAGAACTTAGCCGTAATTTTCCGACCAGTTGAGGATGCGATCGCATATTCTCTGATTCCAGTGTAAATTAACATCCAGCATTGTTGCTATTTAACCATGAAGCTAAATTATAAAAATAAAAAGAATATACTATTCTAGATTTTTATGTTCTTTTTTCTACTTTCTTGCTACCTCAACAGTATGGGAAACTGGCATAATAAATGAACTCGATTTTTAGAAATATTTCTTCATTTTTCTAGACAGGCTACTGTGTTGAGTAAATATGCTTAACACTGACTAGATGTCTCTTGTGGAAGTTCCTGAACTCAGAACATCTATAAGACACTAAAGATAAAACCGACATATTTTCATAGCATTACAAGCAGCTAAGGCTGCAAATCAGGAGGATTTATGCGTGCAGTACTGATGGCAGGCGGTTCGGGGACAAGGCTTCGTCCTTTAACTTGCGATTTACCTAAACCAATGGTGCCGATTCTCAATCGTCCCATTGCTGAACATATTATCAATTTGCTCAAAAGACATCAAATCACCGAAGTCATTGCTACATTACATTATTTACCCGATGTTTTGCGTGATTACTTTCAAGATGGTAGTGATTTTGGCGTACAAATGACCTACGCGGTAGAAGAAGATCAGCCTTTGGGAACGGCGGGTTGTGTGAAAAATATTGCCGAACTACTAGATGAAACTTTTTTAGTAATTAGTGGCGATAGCATTACAGATTTTGATTTAACAGCAGCAATTGAATTTCATAAACAAAAACAATCAAAAGCGACTTTGATTTTAACTAGAGTTCCTAACCCCATTGAATTTGGCGTAGTAATTACTGACGAAGCAGGCAAAATTAAACGATTTTTAGAAAAACCATCTACAAGCGAAATTTTTTCCGATACAGTCAACACTGGAACATACATTCTTGAACCTGAAGTTTTAGATTATTTACCAGCTAATACCGAAACTGACTTTTCTAAGGATTTATTTCCGTTACTTTTAGCCAAAAATGAGCCGATGTACGGCTATATTGCCCAAGGTTACTGGTGTGATGTTGGTCATTTAGATGCTTATCGGGAAGCACAATATGATGCTTTAGATAGAAAGGTAAAACTTGAATTTGCTTATGAAGAAATTTCCCCCGGTGTCTGGGTAGGAGAGAATACTTTTATTGATGCAACAGCCCATATTCAAACTCCCGCCATAATTGGCGATAATTGCCGCATTGGGGCAAGAGTTCAAATTGAAGCGGGAACAGTTATTGGTGATAATGTGACCGTTGGGGCTGATGCTAACCTCAAGCGTCCAATTGTGTGGAATGGGGCGTTTGTGGGGGAAGAAGCCCAATTAAGTGCCTGTGTCATTTCCCGTGGTAGCCGCGTAGACCGCCGCGCCCATGTATTAGAAGCTGCCGTGGTGGGTTCGTTATCTACGGTGGGGGAAGAAGCACAAATTAGTACTAGTGTGCGTGTTTGGCCGAGTAAAAAAATTGAGTCTGGTGCAATTTTAAACATCAACTTAATTTGGGGAAATACTGCCCAAAGAAACTTGTTTGGTCAACGTGGCGTACAAGGTTTGGCAAATATCGACATTACCCCAGAATTTGCGGTGCGCTTAGGTTCGGCTTATGGTTCGATTTTAAAACCCGGTTCTAAAGTTACAGTATCAAGAGACCAACGGAACATTTCTCGGATGGTGACGCGATCGCTGATTGCCGGTTTAATGTCTGTAGGCGTTGATATTCAAAACCTTGATGCTACTGCTATCCCCATCGCCCGGACTGTGATTCCGATGATGTCAGTAGCTGGCGGTATCCATGTCAGAGTCCATCCCGATCGCCCCGACTACATCCTGATAGAATTTATGGATGACAAAGGGATTAACATTTCCAAAGCCCAAGAAAAGAAAATTGAAGGGGCATATTTTAAAGAAGATATGCGTCGGGCGTTGATTCATGAAGTTGGTGATGTGGCTTATCCCAGCCAAGTTATTGACAGTTACTGCACAGCCTTTGAAAAATTACTCCACGTTTCTACCCTCACCAACAGTCGCGCCAAAATCGTCATTGACTATGTTTATGCTGTCTCTGGGGCTGTTTTACCCCAAATGCTGGATAAATTCGGCGCGGATGCAGTGGTACTCAACGCCAGTTTAAATAAACACGCTGTCACCACGGCTGACCGCGAAGCCTTATTAACCCAGTTAGGTCATGTGGTGGAAGCCTTGAAAGCTAACTTTGGCGTGCAAGTCTCGGCCAATGGCGAACAGCTAATTTTAGTTGATGAATCAGGCTTTCCCATTCGTGGGGAAATGTTAACCGCCTTAATGGTGGACATGATATTGACATCTAACCCCAGAGGTACGGTAGTTGTGCCAGTTCACGCCTCTAGTGCGGTGGAACAAGTCGCCCGTCGCCATGATGGGAGAGTGATTCGGACAAAGGCTAACCCAACCGCCTTAATGGAAGCTTGTCAAAAAAATTCTAATGTAGTGTTGGGCGGTAGTGGCGACACTGGTTTCATTTTCCCCCAACTGCATCCGGGGTTTGATTCCATGTTCTGCATTGCCAAGATCATTGAAATGTTAACAATTCAAGAGCGATCGCTGGCTACTGCACGTTCCGAATTACCCCGCGTCATTCATAGAACTCAGACAATTCGCTGTCCTTGGACTGCTAAAGGTGCATTAATGCGCTACTTAGTAGAAACTCACCCAGCCCAAAACCTCGAACTCATCGATGGCGTGAAAATTGGTCAACCATTCGATGATAATTGGCTGTTAGTTTTACCCGATGCCAGCGAGCCATTAGTACATTTGTTTGCCAATAGTAGCGATCGCGATTGGGTAGACGACACCATTCGCAACTACCGCCACCGCGTCCAAACTTTTGTGGAAAGACAACAAGAATATCACCCAGCCGAAGTTTAACTTTGCTGGACAGGTGTGTAAGGGTGTAAAGAAGTTGAAAATCTATAGCGGTTCTCGGTTGGATGAGGTACATTTCAACCCCACCCCCAACCCCTCCCCGCAAGCGGGGAGGGGAGCGTTTGCGTCAGCAAATGCGGGGTGGGGTTCCAACTGTATTACAAGCAAGTAAGAACTGCTATATATCCTTACACCTTCCGCCTCCAGTAACTAAAGACCTGTAACCTGTAACCTACTACATTTCATACTTTAGACTTTATACTTCAGACTTTTTCCCATTTTTGAGGAAGATGTCAGCATCAAGGGTAATCATCTAGGTTGGGACAGTCAGGTAATTTAAGAACTACCCATGATTGATATTCAAGCTATTTCGATTCCTGAACCGCAAATTCCGACACCGCAACCCAACCCCCTACCCAGACCGGAACCGACACCACAACCAGTTATTCCCGAACCTGTACCAGAAACTGTACCTGCACCTATTCCGCAAACTGTTCCTGGGACAATTCCCCAAACCATACCTGAACCTGTTTGAATTATCTTAGTAGTTTGAGCCAAAATCTAAAATCTAAAATCCAAAATGCTAAGAGCCGGAATTGTCGGACTTCCCAACGTCGGAAAATCTACTTTGTTTAATGCCTTAGTAGCCAATGCGAAAGCGGAGGCTGCTAACTTTCCCTTCTGCACGATTGAACCGAATGTCGGCGTTGTCTCAGTACCGGATGAGCGGTTAAACGTGCTTTCGCAAATTGCTGGTTCTGTACAAATTGTCCCCGCCCGTGTTGAGTTTGTGGATATTGCCGGTTTGGTCAAAGGTGCGAGTCAAGGTGAAGGTTTGGGGAACCAATTTTTATCCCACATTCGAGAAGTTGATGCGATCGTTCATGTGGTGCGTTGTTTTGAGAATGATGATATTATCCACGTTGCCGGTTCGGTTGATCCAGCGCGGGATATTGAAATTATCAATTTAGAACTCGGTTTATCCGACTTAGCCCAAATTGAACGCCGTATTGAACGTACCCGTAAACAAGCCCGCACCAGCAAAGATGCTCAGTTTGAAATTACAGTTCTCGAAAAATTAGTAGCAGCCTTAAACGAAGGTAAATCTGTCCGTCAAGTCAGTTTAAATGAAGAAGAAGCAGCCATTATTCAAGGGTTAGGACTGCTCACCAGTAAACCGATTATTTACGCTGCCAATGTTTCAGAAGATGACTTAGCTACAGGTAATGAATTTGTCGAAAAAGTCCGACAAATTGCCTCACAAGAAAATGCTCAAGTCGTCATTGTTTCTGCTCAAGTAGAAGCAGAATTAGTGGAATTAGCTGAAGAAGACAAAGCAGATTTCTTAGAATCTTTAGGTGTGAAAGAAGGCGGTTTAAAATCTTTGATTCGCGCGACTTACACCTTGTTAGGTTTGCGGACTTATTTCACTAGCGGCCCCAAAGAAAGCCGCGCTTGGACAATTAATGCTGGTATGTCTGCACCCCAAGCCGCAGGTGTGATTCACTCTGATTTTGAACGCGGATTTATTCGCGCCGAAACCGTTGCTTACGATGATTTAGTAGCAAGTGGTTCGATGAAAAGTGCAAAAGAAAAAGGCTTAGTTAGAAGTGAAGGAAAAGAGTACATTGTCCAAGAAGGAGATGTCATGTTATTCCTATTTAATGTGTAGGTTAATATGAGGGTTTAGAGGTGAAGGGGTGTAAGGGTTCTAGATACATACACCCCCATACCTCTGTACCCTAGCCCTGTCAAGGTGACTTTTTTACCTGAGCTAAAAGCTTGGCAGTTGAGACGTTATAACCTGTTAATAATTGCTCTGACTTACCTCCAACAACTTCAATCAAACTTGCCATTGGTATGCCTATTTCTCTGACTTCCACCGGGATTTGGGTTACAGCTTTGTTCTTCTCTCATGCGATCGCCCCACTCTAGCCAATCGCAAGTTGAATATTCTGTAACCTGCAAGCGATCGCCTGATAAGATAATATAATTAAGATTGTTTACGCGCTTTTTGTGTCCTGTTTAAGACAAGCACTGACGATTATTAATGACTGTAACGGTCATTACCCCATTGCCGCTTCACCTTTTGATAATATTATCAACACTGTGACTTGTATTACCCTCTTAACGAAAGCGACCCTTTGGCAAGACTAAAGCCACAGATGCTAACTGCTCAGAAACTAGCAAAATTATTTACAAAATATGGAAACAGTAGATTGCCGCTAGGGTTGGGTAACAGCATCTTTTTTTCGGGAGTTGGTGTTCCAATGGACTTGACTTGACTAATACATTTACAAAATCATATCCGCGAGAGACTTGTATTGGTATAAGCATTTTCGTTAAGCTGGCAACCAAAGATGCAAAATAAGGTCTGAATTGCTTATAAGCGTAATTTTGGTTACGTAGTCATGAAGCATCTGTCCTTGGCTAATGACAGATGATTTATGACCAATGACTGTTTTTGACCCATACCCCACTTGAATAAGATAAAAATGGCAAACAACGAAGAATCACGCGGTTTAAAGTCTCTGTTTGATTGGTTTGCAAATCGAAAAAAATCAGGCTCTACCAACCTGGAACGACAAGAACGGGAAATTGCTGACGGGCTATGGCATAAATGTTCTCAGTGTGGTGTTTTAACCTATACAAAAGATTTGAGAGCTAATCAAATGGTCTGCGTCGAATGTGGACATCATAATCGGGTAGATAGTGATGAACGCATCCGCCAATTGATAGATAGCAATACTTGGCAACCGATAAATGAGCATTTGCGCCCGACCGACCCCTTACAATTTCGCGATCGCAAACCTTATAGCGATCGCCTGCGGGAAATGGAAACAAAACTCGGTCTTGTAGATGCGGTAAAAACTGGTTTAGGACAAATCAACGGAATGCCTGTAGCCTTGGGAGTAATGGACTTCCGGTTTATGGGTGGTAGTATGGGTTCCGTTGTTGGCGAAAAAATCACCCGCTTAATTGAACAAGCCACCGGACGACGTTACCCTGTAGTTATTGTCTGCACCTCTGGCGGTGCGAGAATGCAGGAAGGTATGCTTTCCCTGATGCAGATGGCAAAAATCTCCGCAGCTTTAGACCGCCATCGTGAAGCCAGATTATTGTACCTTCCCGTATTGACCAACCCGACCACAGGCGGCGTAACCGCTAGTTTTGCCATGTTAGGCGATATTATTTTGGCAGAACCCAAATCTACAATCGGTTTCGCTGGTCGGCGCGTCATTGAGCAAACCCTCCGCGAAAAATTACCAGAAGATTTTCAATCTGCGGAAGATTTACTCAAGCATGGCTTTGTAGACGAGATTGTGCCTCGTACTCAGTTAAAGAAAACTTTAGCACAGCTAATTGCTTTACATCAACCAGTTACAACAGCCCCTTCGATGATGCTGTGGGAGTCGATGACGTTGAGTTCTACAGCAGTTGAGTAATGAGGGAGTAGGGAATAGGGAGTAGGGAATAGGGTGATCGCAAGAACAAATACATAACTCCCCACTCACAACTCCCAACTCCCTTACCTTCCTGGTTCTTGCACAAAAAACAGTGGTACAAGTGCAGCTAGGCGCAACAAGCCAGAGAGGGCGAATAAGCCAAGTAAGCCGCCCCACAGGGCAAATTGAGCGATAAAACTGCCGATAGTTGTGCCTAAAGCGCCACTAGCACCAGCAACCGCAGCCGCGATCGCAAAATAAATTGACTGATTTTTCATGGGTGCGATCGCTAGTTGCAAATTGTTATTACACAAGTCAATTGCTGCCCAAGTTATGCCAGCCAAAATATGTAAAAGTGGCAACCATAGCCAAATATCAAGTTGACTGGCATTAATTCCCAACCACAAAATTGGTGTCAGCCCTACCAAAATTCCCACAAAAATTAAAATAGGCAAATTGCCTACCCGGTCTGCTAATTTGCCCCACCAAATCAGCATCAATAAATTTGCGCCAGCCTGTAAACTGCCGTACAGCGTTACCCAACTAACATCTATATTCAAAGTATCTAACATATAAAGGTTAAAGAAGGGTGCGCTCAAATGAACAGCAAACATCCATAAACTGATATAAATCAGAAATATTAAAAAATTGTAGTTTTTCCAAATACTAATAGTAGGTAACGTAACTAATTCATCTGTTGTGTTGTTTGGAGATATGGAAGCTAAAGAATTTTGCAATTGAGGATTGATGTCTATTTTGAAATATTGGCAACCAATACTAACAATGCCAAATATCACCCCAATTAACAGCACTATTCCATAGCCTTGAATATTTCCACCATCCCAATGAGATACGATTAAACCAGCCAAAGGCATACAAATTAAATTAGTCAAGCTAACCGCACTGTTACGAATCCCGAAATACCTACCGCGCAATCTTCGGGGAACAATTATGGCTAACCAACTCATCCAAGATGCACACCCCAACCCGCCTAAAAGATGAGTGGCTAAAACAATCAACAAGGTTAATACAACTAACTGTTGAGAAGTGATACTGCCCCAACTAAAGATAGCAATAGCGATCGCTAAAATTAGCCACAATAATCGAGATGTTCCGTATATCCCCAGCGCATAGCGAAAACGGCTAGTAGTACGTTCTGATAAATAAGCACCCAAAGGCTGAATCAGATTCACCAACATGGGTATAGAAGATAACAACCCAAACACCACCGGACTAGCATCTAATTCCACAAGGAAATTGCTAAGTAAAATACCGCCTGTAGTTATCGAAAAAACTGTTGCTAAAACAGCATCCACTGTAGAGGCGCGTAAACTAGTCCGAATAGCATCCTTGGGAAAACGAAAAGCAGGTTTGGGAGTTGGAACAAGAGTAGTTGGTGGGGTAACAATCTGGGGTATTTCCAGAGTTTCCAGAGTCAGAGAAGCAGCAGTTTCAAGCTGAACAGAATCCATAGTTGTTTTTGAAGTAACGCACCTCAGCGCAGTTTTGGTTATAATTTTTTGTTATTTTATCTTGCTTATTCTCAACAAAAATTCAGATTTATTAAACATCTGTCTTGAGCAACAGACGATATAAGTGAAGTGAAAACTCATGTCATCCATCTGTGAAAAGAATCAACTTGGGGAAATTTTTGGGTGTAGTTCTAGTGATGGCGATCGCTTTTATTAGCTGTCACCAGCTACCATTAACAACAACCAAAGCAGTCACCGTTAAACTGAGTGGCTGGGCTGGTTCTCAAGTTGAGCAAAAGCTATTAAAACAAGTTCTACAAGACTTTGAAGCCCAGCATCCCAACATCAAAGTTAAATATGAAGTTATTTCCGACCAATATATGGATGTCATCAAAACCCGTTTGGTTGGAGACGCAGCCCCTGATGTATTTTATCTTGATGCACTGGAAGCGCCTTTTTTGATGAGTCAAAATGTTTTGGAACCTTTAGATAATTACATTCAACCAGAATTTGAGATAGAAGACTTTGAAGTTACCCTGTTAGATAGCTTTAAATATCAAAACCATATTTATGGGCTACCAAAAGACTATTCTACATTAGCTCTTTTTTATAACACAAAATCTTTGAATGCGGTGGGATTAAATAGTCCTCCAACAAATTGGTCAGAACTGCGTTCTTACTCCCAAAAACTAACAAGCAAGCTCAACAAATATGGTTTTGGTGAATTACCTGAATTAGCACGACAAGTATATAAAATTAAAGCCTTTAATGGACGTGTTATAGATGAGAACGGTTACGCTACCTTTGCCAGCGAACAAAGTTTACAAGGCTTACAATTAGTTATCAACCAGTATCAAAAAGATAAATCATCCGCCCAAAAATCTGATGTTGGGACAAACTCAGGTAGCGAAATGTTTGGACAGGGTAAAGTCGCAATGGTGATTGAAGGTAACTGGGCGATTCCTTATCTCCAAGAAACTTTCCCTCAACTGGAATTTGCCACAGCAGAATTACCCACCATTAACAATCAAAAAGGCACAATGGTGTTTACTGTTGCCTATGTGATGAACAAGCAATCTCAGCAAAAAGCAGCAGCTTGGGAATTAATTTCTTACCTAACTGGTAAAGCCGGAATGCAAAAATGGACAGCTACAGGATTTGCACTACCAACTAGAAAATCGATAGCACAAAAGTTAGGCTATGACAAAGATATTCTGCGAAAACCATTGGTTGCAGGGGTGAATTATGCAACACCGTGGCAAGTTGGTAAATATCCCGCAGCTATTATGAATAATTTTGATAATCAATTTGTCAGTGCTTTGTTGGGACAACAATCATTACAGCAAGCAATGTTAAAGGCGCAAACCACAGCTAATCAACAAATTAAACTGATGGAATAGTCTATGGGAATCCGGTTTGATTTCTGAATTTATTTGTGTAGGTAGGGAATAGGGAATGGGGAGTCGGGAGTCGGACAGAAGGCTGATCTGAATGTACTGATTTTTTTCCCAAATCAAATATGAGTCCCATAGCAGCGAAAAGTAAATGGTGTCCGATTTACTCAAGTTCATAGCATAAAGTAAATAAACAGCCAAGAAATAAATTTCTGGCTGCCAATTTAAATTAAGTTCAACTTTATCCTGTCTTCAATCGCAAGATTTACTCTGACTGAATGGGGTTATCTTTAGGGTTAACTAACTTCAGTAATTTCTGTTTAATCTGAGCGTCAAAAACTTCCCATTTCATCTTGGCGTAGGCTGGATTTTCGTTACTACCTGAGAGGAAACCCATTGGAATTTCAAAACCACCCGCACTGGTTCTACCACCGCCAAAAAAGCGTCCGGTGCTGTCTTGACCAAAGGCTTCTTTGATAAATTCATCGGGGTCGAGGGTGAGTTTGGTGGTTCGCAGGGAGCCGATGACAACTTCGAGTTCATCGTCTTCATCGTGAACGATACCGTAAACTACGGCGGTGTGGACGTTTTCTTCGGTGACTAAGAAATCAGCCGCTTGGGGAATCGCATCGCGGTCGTCGTAGCGCAGATAACCAACGCCGGCGATAGAAAAGTTATTCTGCACTATACGATTTTTTAGCGATCGCTCAATTACATCCATCACTCGCTTAGAACGGTTCGCCTGGAGAATCGCGTTTAATAATTGAGCATCATAAAATCGACTCAGGTAAGCAGCCGCCATAAAATCTTCTTCTTGTGCTTGCATCAGTCGATTTGTATCCGATCGCAAGCCGTGCATCAAGGCTGTAGCACATTTTACGTGTTGGCTAATGCTGCTGTCTAAAGCCAATAAACCTGACTGCAAATACTGAGTAAAAATTGTTGCTGTCGCTCTGACATAAGGACGGACATCAACAAACTCTGATTTAAGTTCTGATTGTAAGCTGTGATGGTCAATCACTGCTACTAAGGGTATGCCTGAATGCTGTACAGTCGCTAATAACTGACTGGTGGTTCCCTGGTTATCAATGAGTACAAAACCTTGATAACAAGACAAATCTTTAGATTTGACGTTTTGCGGTGTCCAACGCTGTGCAGGTAAATTTGTCAGCTTGACTAAGGCAATATTTTCCTGATGGCTCAACGTCCCAGCATAAATAATTTCACACTTAATATCATATTGTTGAGCAATTAGCTGGTAAGCCCACGCACATGAGAGCGCATCAGGGTCAGGAAAATCCTGCAAAATAATTAGCTGGCGCTCATGTCTATGGGCTAATAAGGTCTTTTGTAGTTCCTCTGCTTTTTGAAAAGTTAAGGAATTGTTACGTTGACTGAGATAAACACTCACCCCATCGCTGGTAGATGCTGGTAAGGATGGCCGATTCAGAGGTAGTTCAACTACTTCTTGGTGGTCTACCTCAGCATCTTCTGGATTGGGTTCTGTGGTCAATGAAAAACTCTCTGACTGCTTCAAGGAAGAATTTAGTTGCATAGAAAACATCTTTGTTAAGTGTGAGGCTGGATTGATTGAGAAAGTTACAATCAGGGTTTTACTGATTTAGCCACACATCTTGATCTTCGCAAAAATATAGAATACTTGGGATACGTATCTTGGTGTATTTTTTGTCAAGATAACCCGGCAAAATTTTATGAAGTTCTGCCAAATTACATATAACGGCAGAAAATCAATGTTTCAGCTTTGTGATCAAACTCTAATTTTTCCCTTCCCTAGACCATTCTCTCAGTTGGAGAGAATTTTTGACTCAAGTCTAGATTTTTTTGGTTTATGGATATACAATAAAAGACTGTTGAATTCTTTAGGCAGATGCCAGCACACTACTTTTGCAGCTACTGTCGGGTCATACCCATAAGCAGATGCAACTCCTGTATAGGATGCAACACCAATCATAGTAGTATGTGAGCAATCTAACCTACTGTTGCCCCAACTCAAACAAAACCATCACACCAACAATCAGTCATTGTGGCTGTGCTAACTAGGGTGGAATTATTAGTGTCAAAGACCTATCACATACTTTTGCCACTCTTGATGCAGCCCACTTTTAAGATGCTTACTAACCTCAAAATAGAGGCTGCTGTAAGGTTGGCGGGGTAGATGACGCAGTAGCATGTGGGCTTCTTGAGGCGTGCGATTGCCCTTTTTCACATTGCAACGGACACAAGCCGTAACGATGTTTTCCCAGGTATCGCCACCACCACGCGATCGCGGTATGACATGATCTAACGTCAACTCATCCCCTGTATAGCCGCAATATTGACAAGTGTGACCGTCACGGTGCAAGAGGTTCCGGCGAGTCAGAGGCATTTCCTTATAGGGAACACGCACGTAATGACGTAGGCGGATTACCGTTGGTAATGGAAAACCCGCGTAAAGTAGTCTGCCGTTGTGTTCGACTCGTTCTGCCTTGCCTTTAATTAACAAAACCGCAGCACGTCGCCAGCTCGTAATATTAAGCGGTTCGTAAGAGGCGTTTAAGACTAAAACCTTCCCCATTGATTAACGCTCAAGGTATTAGTTTTACATATATTAACACGATTCTCTTCTCCTTGGGAGATGAGAATAAATTATACTTCCGGAATAATTGAATAATTGTTGTATTTAAATTAGAAATTTGAAAATAAGAGTCGGAAAAGTTAAGTTGCACGGCACAATTTTGATGATAAATCGCCAGTTAGCCTGATTTTGGGCAGAAATTTGCGGTATTAAGCAACACTTGTAAATTTTTATTAACTGGGGTTGATGATCTTTCCCAAACTCAAATACTTCTGATCTAAACATTCAATTGGTCTTAAGAAAAACTTTTCAATTAACACGGAAGTAGTTTATATGAGTATGAATATCTATTAGTGGTGGTGTGATAGGAGAACGGAAATATG
Source organism: Aulosira sp. FACHB-615 (assembly GCF_014698045.1). Taxonomy (GTDB): domain Bacteria; phylum Cyanobacteriota; class Cyanobacteriia; order Cyanobacteriales; family Nostocaceae; genus Nostoc_B. The sequence goes on along the minus strand of NZ_JACJSE010000002.1, from coordinate 514,690 downwards.
CTGAGTCGTGATCAAATGACGGGTATTGCATCTAATCAACAGTGTGACACCTATGCGTGGTTTTCCCAGCGTGCGTGGGTAGAAATTGACCTAGAGGCTTTGTCACACAATGTCAAGCAACTAAAACAGTTGTTATCACCACGTACTCAGTTGATGGCGGTAGTAAAAGCTGATGCTTATGGGCATGGTGCAGTTACAGTCGCGCAAACAGCATTACAATCAGGTGCGAGTTGGTTAGGGGTGGCGACAGTCCCCGAAGGGATTCAATTACGAGAAGCAGGGATACAAGCACCCATATTAATTTTAGGGGCAACCCAGACACCAGAACAAATTCATGCGATCGCCCATTGGAAACTCCAGCCGACGTTGTGCAGTCCTAAACAAGCTTTAATTTTTTCCAATATTTTAGAAGCAATTAACTACGGTTCTCCTGTACCTGTGCATATTAAATTGGACACAGGAATGTCACGGTTAGGGACTGATTGGCAAGTCGCAGCCGAGTTTGTGCAGTTAGTAGAACGCTTACCACATTTGACCATAGCCAGTGTTTACTCCCATTTAGCGACTGCCGATAGTCCTGATCCGGCAATTATGGCAGAACAGCATAGCAGATTTAAAACGGCGATCGCCCAAATTCAAAAAATCGGCATCAAAATTCCGAGCTTGCACTTAGCCAACACCGCCGCCACCCTGGCAGATTCCCAACTGCACTACGATATGGTCAGAGTGGGTTTAGGGGTTTACGGTCTTGCGCCTGCACCACATTTACAACGCAAGATTAACTTAAAGCCTGTTTTACAAGTAAAAGCGCGAGTTACCCAGGTGAAAACGATTGCGGCTGGAACTGGTGTTAGCTATGGTCATCAATTTGTGGCTGATAGAGAAATGCGTATTGCTGTTGTGGCTATTGGGTATGCGGATGGTGTACCACGTAACCTTTCTAACAAGATGGAAGTGTTGTTGCGTGGTCAGCGAGTACCGCAAATTGGCGCAATTACAATGGATCAGTTAATGATTGATATTAGCCAGCTTCCTGAGATTCAAGAAGGGGAAATTGTGACCTTACTAGGCGACCAAGGAAAAGAACAAATCACAGCTGATGATTGGGCTGCACAATTAAATACAATTTCTTGGGAAATTTTGTGTGGGTTCAAGCATCGCCTACCCCGTGTGGGAGTTATCTAGCATTCTTGGGAATGTTATGAGGGTGAAGTATACATAATTAGGACTAACGCATCAAAACGAAAAATCAAGGGTTTTGGTGAGGGTTTAGGCGTTTAGGGGTATAGGGGTGTACTTAACGCGATGTGCAACTTATTCTTGAAACCCCTCTCCAAACCTCTCACGCCAGTCGCCTCAAGTCGGGAAACCCGCCCACGGCGCTGGCTCCCCGAAGCGGAGAGAGGCTTTGAATCTTGCTCCCCTTCCCTACAAGGGAAGGGGTTGGGGGTTAGGTTTGAGAGAAAGTTGCACACGGCGTTACTTATTCAAAATTCTTACACCCATACACCCAATCTCCACGAATAATCTTTGTGCCTAAGTCCTGATAATTAATTATTTAAACTTCATCCTTTTAGTGTTTCTCTTCCTGGAAGAATATGCTATACTAGGGTAGTTGACTGATGCGGATGTGGCGGAATTGGCAGACGCGCTAGATTTAGGTTCTAGTTCCGAGAGGAGTGAAGGTTCAAGTCCTTTCATCCGCACTAAGTGTAAAAAAGCTATAAATTAAAGGTTTCAGGTATGAGCATTCTGGAACCTTATTTGTTTTTAGAGGAATAACGAACCACAGAGGCACAGAGGTCTCAGAGAAATAAGAGTTGAACAAATGTGATGAAAGGCGGGGAAAAGCGATCGCAATTCTGACTTATGTAGGACTTACGCATCAAAACGAAAAATCAAGGGTTGTGGCGAGGATGTAGGGGTTCAAAATCCTTACACCCCAAACCCTTTCACCCTTACACCCGATCTCTACAGATAATCTTTGTGCGTAAGTCCTGTTATATAAGACGTATATATTCTGTTCCAGTCACTGTAATCTAAATACTAAATAGTAATCAAAAATGGGAATCTTGCTATGAGATACTTATTAATAGTTTGGGTACTCATACTAACGTTCATCTTTCCCAGTGAGGTACTTGCAGAAGCAAAACCCTCATATAAATTAATTCCTGGCTTGGGGACTTATCATCATCCAGTTTCCACCCAAAATCCTGAAGCACAACAGTTTTTTGACCAGGGATTAAACTTAGTTTACGGCTTTAATCATGATGAAGCGGTGCGTTCTTTTGAACACGCGGCGGAACTTGACCCAGAAATGGCAATGGCTTACTGGGGTATTGCTTTAGCTTTAGGGCCGAATATCAACGCCGTTATTACTACTGAAAAGGAACAAACGGCATATCAGGCAATACAACAAGCTTTGACACTGGCAGAGAAAGCACCAGTTCCCGAACAAGATTATATTGCGGCTTTGGCAAAGCGTTATGCTGCCAATCCTGATGCAGATTTGCAGGAATTACAGGTGGACTATGCCCAAGCGATGGCAAATCTCACCCAAAAATATCCTGATGATTTGGATGCAGCCACTTTGTTTGCAGAAAGTTTGATGGATTTGCATCCCTGGCAACTTTGGACACATGATGGTCAGCCGCAAGCAGATACAACAGAAATTGTCGCTGTTTTAGAATCGGTCTTGCAACGAAATCCCAATCATCCGGGGGCAAATCACTACTATATTCATGCGGTGGAAGCATCTCTGCATCCAGAACTTGCTCTCGCCAGTGCAAAACGCTTGGAAACACTCGTTCCTGCGGCTGGACATTTGGTACACATGCCTAGCCATATTTATTTTCGTGTGGGAGATTATCAAGGGGCAATGCGATCAAATGCACAAGCGATCGCCGAGGATGCTGCTTATATCAGTAAAAATAAAATTCAGGGATTTTATGCCCAAATGTACTTTAGCCACAATGTACATTTTCTCATGGTGGCTAGTAGTATGGCGGGTAGATATCAAGATGCACTCCAAGCTGCTGATAAATTAATTGCCCACGCTAATTCTCTGGGTTCTCATATACCTCTGGTTGAGGGATTTTTGGGCAGTAAAATGCTGATACAGTCCAGGTTTAATGATTGGGACGCAATTTTACACACTCCACCACCAGATGCGACTTTGCCAACAACCACAGCACTTTGGCATTTTACCCAAGGTTTAGCTTATACAGCTACAGGCAATCTGCAAAGTGCGGCGGATGAAAGCAGCGCCTTACAAGTTGCAATCCAAAAACTTCCGCCTGGGGTGACTATTGGCTTTACTCCTGCTAATCGCATTCTTTATATCGCGCAAAAAGTTCTGGAGGGCAAAATTGCCAAAGCTAATCATAACTACAATTTGGCAATTAGATACTTAGAACAAGCAGTAGTAGCGGAAGATGCCCTTGATTATGTAGAACCACCAGATTGGTATTTGCCCACCAGAGAAGCATTAGGGGGTGTGCTGTTAGCCAAGGGTGATTATGCTACAGCCGAGAAAGTGTTTCGTGCTGATTTAGAAAAGTATCCCCATAATGGAAGGTCTTTGTTTGGGTTGCAAGCAAGTTTGCAAGCCCAAGGTAAAGATGATGCAGCTAAATTGACGCAGACTGAATTTATTACCGCATGGCAAAACACAGACACGCAGTTAAAAGTAGAAAGTTTGTAAAAAAGAAGTGGGTGCGATCGCATCCACTCTGAGATATTCTATAAATTAATGATGGCGAATCTTGGCAATAACCTATCACCTATATAACTTTCGCCGCGACGGAGTTCGGCGTAAAGGTACAACTTCAGCTTCGTTACTTTCCCTGGCTACCCGAATTAACAATGCAGCCGCAACTAAACTAGCAATCATCGAATTACCACCGTAACTAAACATCGGTAAGGGTAAGCCTGTAGTTGGTAAAGCGCCTGTCGCAACGGCGATATGTAATAAAGATTGTCCAATCATCACAATAGTGACACCGATCGCCACTAAACGATTAACGGGATTTTTGGCTTTCATCGCCACAATTAATCCCAAAGTGGTAAACACTGCTAACATCAGCAGCAGGGCGATACCACCTGCAAAACCAAACTCTTCGGCGAAAACAGCAAAAATAAAGTCGGTATCTTGAATGGGTAAGAAAAATTGTTTTTGCTGCGAAAAGCCATAGCCAGCGCCCCAAGTTTGTCCAGAACCAACAGCGAGTAAACTTTGAACTAACTGATAGCCATCACCTGTTGCATCTGCCCAGGGATTGAGAAAAGACATCACCCGCTTGCGCTGATATTCTTTGATGCTAATACTGAGTACGGCTAATAACACTCCGCCTATTGCTGTGCCAGCTAAATATTTATAAGGTAATCCAGCCGCTAAGGCAATTAACCAAATTGTCATCCCGCAAAGTGCAGTTGTACTCAAGTTGGGTTGGGCAAGAATGCCCAAAAGTACCAAACCAAAAATTAACAACCAAGTCAAACGCACTCGCCCAGGTATTTGTTCCCATTGTCCAAAAAGTCTGGCACTTTGCAACACTAAAAAAGGTTTGATTAATTCTGATGGTTGGATAGGGATGGGGCCAATGGCTATCCAACGCGCTGCATCAAACGCTTTTTTACCTAAACCTGGGACAAGAGTCACGAAAATTAACAGTAAAAACAGTCCTAAAAACCAATGAGATACCCGCAAAATTTTGCGTAACGGCAGATTCACAATAAAATTGAAGATAACTAGGGAAACTATCACCCAGATAATCTGACGTTTGAAATAATATAATCCGTCGCCTTGACGTGCGTCGGCAACTGGGTAAGATGCTGAATACAGCACAATTAACCCAAAAAATAACCAAATCAAGGTTAACCAACGCAACAGCCGCGCCTCTACAGCCCAGCTAGTAACGGAATTATCAAAAATGGGAATCAGTCGAGTTAGATTCACGATTCAGTACAGGTAATGCTTAAAAGTTAAGGTATAAACTCATAACTTATAACTTATAACTCAAATTTGTCTTGAGAGTACCTCAAGTCTGGAAGTCACTGCTATGTAAACGGAGTTCGTTTGCACAAACCCAGACAAAATCCGGCTTTTCATGGTCTAGAATGCAAACTTTGGTTGTTCTATCCTGACTTATTGAGGTTTTGTTAGATATTCATCTCATAGTGGGCATATTAGATATCAAGCAATTAGTCTCACAACAGGGTAAACCGTATGTTAACGATACAGTGGCAGGACGAAATTACATCATTGCAGCAAAGCTTGAGACGCGAAATTAGTAAAATATCAGATAGCGCGGAAATTAATATCATCAAGCATATTTGCATTAATAACCTAAAATCAAAGTTGGAAAGATTGGAAGAAATAGAGAAAATTCTTAATATTGAAAAATATAAAACTGTTTTTATTGGAACTATTGGACAAGGAAAAACAACAGCTATCTGTCACCTTTTTAATTTAATAGGTGAATTTAAAGTTTCTAAAACTCTTGGTGGTAAAACTAAAGATGTAATCGAAACCAAAGAATTATTATCTACAGGGGCAGGAAGAACAACTATTTGTGAAGTAGTTCTCAAAGCATCTGAAAAAACTTACATAGAGATAGAGCCGTATACAGTAGACGAGATGGAAAATCTCATATTTGAATTTTGTGATTTTATTGCCAATAAAGATAATTTGCATTCAGAAAATAAAACCATTATTTCTCAAGAAATTGAAAGAGCCATTAGAAATATAACTGAAATCAAAATCACTTCTAAAACAGTTTATGATGGTGATAATAAGAGTATCTCTAGAACTGATCTAGGTAAGCTATTATTTGATGAATTAGGACTAGAAGGACTAAAAAAAATCGCTTTGAATAATGCAAACCTTGAATGTAGAACTTATAAGATAATAGAATTTGATAATCAAGGTCAAGAGAAAGAATGGATAAAAAATACTTTTGCTGCTATCAATAGTGTTCAATTAAAGGAATTTGCTATACCAAAGAAAATATATTTATATGTCAGTAATAATATTTTATCTGGCTCAAATTTATATCAGTTCGATTCAGTTGTTGACACTAAAGGACTGGACGAAAATCCCATTCGTCAAGACTTGCAGAGATATATTGATAGTCAGGACACTATCTGTTTATTTGTAACTCCCTTCAATGCTGCACCTGAAGCTAATATTGCGAAACTGATGGGTTATCATCTGACATCAAAATCAAAAGAATTTCATCATAGATTTGTAACTTTAGTGCTACCTCATAAACATGAGCCTGAAAAAACAAATGGAAGTGACGGTAGTTGGGATTTAGGTATTCAAATTAAAAAAGAAGAAATTCAAGCTACATTTAGACATCTGAATTTAGATTTCTTTCCAGAAAATATCTTGTTTTATGATTCATTACGATATTATCGTGATGATATTGTCAAATTAAATGATATCTACGATGAAGAAGATGTACAGGCTGATAAAAATGAATTTATCAAAGCTATCGCAGACGTAGTAAAACGTAGGCGCAATATTTTATTAGACGAAATCAAGAGTATCAAAGACAGCTTTGGAAAAATCAAAAATGGTGATACTTTGACAGGCGCAGAAACTCAAGCAATTGAAAATGCAGTTCAAAATATCAAGAGTTGGCGAGAACTAGGCAAAAGAGTGCCTAGTTTTGTTTATCAAGATTTTGTTGATAAATACCTTGAATATTATCGTACCACTTATAAAGCATGGAACACGAAACACGCTATTCATAGAAATTTTGGTTATTATGAGCCAAGAGATATAGATATTTATTATGATGCGAAAGTCTTTGCTGAAGGAATAGATGAAGATGAAATGTTGAAGAAGTTTACTAAAGAAGCAAAGCTGGAAATAGAAAATGTTTTATATGAGCTTACATCTGCACATGAATCTTTAAAAACACTTATTCCTGAACTAGTAAAAGAGTTTTACATATTATATGATGACTTTATATATGAGGTAGGTACAGCAATTGAAAAGGAACTAACAAGAAAGTTATCACCCCACAGTGAAGATTCACCATTTTGGAAAGCTTTAATTTCGGAAAAAGGGAAAGAAAAGAAAAAAGGTGAGACATTTGCAGGAAATGTATGTGAAATATTTAAACGAGAGCTTGAATTTGAAGGCAACTTAAATAAGTTTTTTCAGAGTAAATCTGAAGAATTTTGGAAAGAGCTAATTAATAAAGTCTTAGCGTTCTTTGGACAAAAATAGAAAATTGCAATAACCGATTAATGCCTAGTTTGGGACACAGATATATTGTGTCCCTAAAAGCATTTTATTTACATAAATAGCTCTTCAATATTATGACTAGTTTGAATCAAGAAATACAGGAAAAGTTAGATATCTACTTTAAAAAGTATAGACAACGATATACAAAATGTTTAATTAGAGGAATAGAAATTTCAGTTGATGGCAGACCCGAAGAGTTTGTCAGACAGATATTTATTCATTTTCTGATTAATCAAAGTGAGTTATTAACCGGAAAAATAAATATTAAAGTTGAATCAAATAATCATGATATAGAAATATATAAAAGTCCAAGAAATAATAACTTCCGACCACATCAAAATCCTGTGATGATTGTAGAAGTAAAGCGAGAAGAGGTAAACTTACAGAATCATTATAGTCAGATACAAAGATATTTAACGAAGGCTGGTTGCGATATAGGGATTTTATATAACTATCATGAAATTATTGGTATAAGCAGGAAGAATAATGATTTTGAATTTAATTATCTGAATAGCTTACAAGAAATTCAGAAATTGATTTTGCATAAAATCAATCAAATTGATGATGGTTTATTAGAACTTGGCGAAGCTCAAAATGGAAATTTTAAAAGCTTTACTTACCTAATCAATAAGTATGGCAGATATACAACTAATACAGTCACCTTTAAACTCAAAAACCAGCCGACTGAAGTTGAGGGATATTTATTCAGTATTCAAAACAATAAGGTTTATTATAAGATATGTGGTCAGTATTCTAAAAAACAATTAAGTTTTGATAGTCAGGATTTTGAAAAACTAATTTCTATCATTTATTGATAAATATCTAGAGTAATGTGGTTAATTTTAAGCAAAATACGTTAATTCATGTAAGGTTTCTACAAAAATACAACTTTCAAACTTGATTGCTAAATAAAATTTGCTCTACTGCTTGTACAGCACCGTTAATATAAGTTGGTATAGACAAATTTTTTGCCAGTTCTATTCTGTCTAGAAGTTTTCTGACGGTTGTAATGGCCTGTTGTATATTTTGTACCCTGTAAACTTGATTAGCTCTTTTGGCTTGGCGATCGTACAATCTTTTCAAGGCAAATGCTACCAAAGGTATACCCACAGCCGCACATTCGTAAACTGTGTTATATCCTGCGCCACCAACAACAATATCAGCAGCCGCTAGACATTCAATTCCTGGATGGTGCGATATCCATAAAGCTTCGGGAATATCTGCGGGACAATTAGCCGCTAAAATTCTGACTGCATACTGGGGAAAATTTTGCTGTAAGCACAGGGTGAGTTGGGCAAAGAAAGACAATTCTGAAGCATTCCCGGCTGCACAAACTAAAATCGTTTTGATATCTGGGTTAACTTTGAAAATATGCGATCGCACACTCATTCTATCTGGTAATTCTTCACAGTTGCGAATTAACCAAGGGGCTGTATGCTGCACATTTGGCAAGTCAGCCAAGGGTAAATCTTGCCCTTCGCCGGGAATAATTACTGTATCGTAGTTCTGGGCGACAAAAGACCGCAAATTTTTGGCGTTTACATAGTCTGGGTTGATATCTCGATGAATTAAAATGCGGGGTATGGCTTGCAACTGCGGTAAGATGTCTGCGAGTTCACCGCCTAAGCCTCTAGGAAAAGTGTCTATAATTAGGCGATCGCATTGAGTATTCAAGATGATTTCTCGTACTTGCTGACAAGTTGTAGAAAAACCAGCCTGTTCAGAAATCCAATTTACTATGCAATTTTCATGATTGATTTTTAAGGCGTATGGACTGTTAGTAATAATCGTAACTTTTCTATTTTTGGCAGCAATTCTCCCCAAAGCCAAAGCCCGATTTAAATGTCCCCAACCACCCCCAAGGGCGTAAATTAACCAAGTGTTTGTCAATTGTCATTTGTTATTAACTAATAATTCCCTACTCCCCACCCCCTTCACATTCAACTTGCTCCCATATTGGTTTCAAAATCACTATCTCTTTCTGCTTCAAAACTGACAGCATCAGCTTCGGTAAAGTCTACATTACCTGTTTCGTGGTTGTATGAATAGTTATCGCGGTCATGATAGTAACTACTACCCCAATAACGGTAACTACCATATTCGGGATAATAGGCATAATCATCATCATAAGATGTATTACAGTCAGGGCAGTTGGTTCTATCGGTGCGTCCACAACGGCGTTTAAATAAAAAGCCTACCATGCGATCGCACTCTCCTAGATTGGCAAAGTTGACGACAATTTCACAACTGCCAATTTGAATGCGATCGCCATTTTGCAAGATACCATTAGTTAACTGAGTATCATTAATTTTGATAGAATTATTTGTATTTTGGTTAATAATTATTAACTCTTGATTTTGCCAGTCAATTAAAGCATGGTAATCTGCAATTAAGTCATCCTCGATAACTATTCGAGAAACTCTTTGTTCATAAATTTGCTGTGGCATGGCATTAAATTGTTTACCAATAGCCACTGGAGTTTCTAAGACTGGTTCTCTGCGATCGCCTGTATTTGGATCTATCCAAGTTAGCTGTATTTGCAAAGTCTATTGTCCTCCTGTTAAATTGACTGCATAAGCTAAAGCTGCTTGCTGTTCGCGGTTGAGAACATCGAACCCAAAACAAGCAAATGCAATTGGTGAAATGCTTGATTTGGTATAAAACACGGTTTTACCTGATGGATTTCTTAAAGCCGTCTTACCTTCTTTAATTCTAATTTGATAAACTAGCTGTTTATTAGGTTTTAAAATTTCGATACCTTTATCATTTGATTTAATCTGATAAACTAATTTTTCCCCTCCATCTTCTAAACCATAATCACCATTACTCTGTTTTTTCAAACTATATAAATCTTGGTTTTGACTAGAATTTTCTAACTTCCAAGACCCTTTTTCCGTAACTACATAACCCAAAGTTTTATCCGCAGGATTTTTAAATTTTAATTTACCAGATTTTTCTGATTTAATTCTAGCTATTTCTTGCTCTTTTCCATCAACTAATTTAGCGCCATCTGCTTGCGGCTTAAGTTCAAATAAATCTGTCCCAGTTTCGGTTTTAATTTTAATTTTATCAGTCCGCGTGGCTACATTAGTTGTATTTTCAGCCACAGGAGGACTATTTACTTGATTTGGCTGTTCTACAGTCTTGTTACTTGCATTGCTACAGCCGAAAATAGCGGTAATCAAAAAAACTAAAGTTGCAATTTTTAAAACTCTATTCTTCATAGATTTAGTTTAGCTTTCTTCATTGTTGTCCGTAAAATTAACTCGTTCATAAATATCACTCAATGTAATTTCAACATTAAGTGTTTGAATCGATAAAGTTGCTGATTGAGTTTCAGTCTCAGTAAATAACCATTGACCTTCAGCAGTTTTAACATACTTCATAACATGATAGTTATACTGGTCAATTAAAATATATTCCTTAAACTCAGGAATTGAGCGATAATAAGTAAATTTATCACCTTGGTCATAGTTTTTAGTTGATTTTGATAAAACTTCGGTAATTAAACAAGGGTTCATCACAGTAGTCGTATTTGTTCCTGTATACACAGGTTCTCCAGCAATTACCATCACATCTGGATAAGTATACTGGCGATATCGAGGAATCCATAAGCGGACATCACTGATATATATTTCATAATCTTGAGCCTTCAAAACAAACTTTAAGTAAGCATAGAGATTGCCTGATATTTTATTATGATTAGTAGTACCACCAGTCATGGGAATAATTTCTCCATCACGATATTCATTCCTAAATTCTGCGTTCTCTTCCAGTTCTAAATATTCTTCAGGTGTGTAATGGTGTGGTTTGATTTCTAACTGCATATTTCACCTGCTTTTAAGTTTGTTTAATCATTATCAGTCTATTGTAGTATCTTGATCACTCTAGTATTTCTATTTGATATGTGAACAACAGAGATAAGGGAGACAAGGATGACAGGGTAGACAAGGGAGAAAGAGGTTTATAAATTATTTTAGGATTGCTATAGATACTACTGCTAACAGTTTGTATTATTGCGTTTTTCATTCCAATAAAGTACATTCATCTAGTCTCTAGTCCATATAAACTTGTACTGTACTCAACTGAAAAATGCTGTATTTATTTAGACAAAGCTTTTGCTAGATTCAGCACTTGATAAAGGCTTAAAAACATCGCTGTAACTGTTTGATATATTTCCTCTTGATTGTCAGCGACATTAGGGGCTATTCTAACTGCAAGCTGCATAGATTTATCGGTTAATCTTAAGTTTCGCAGATTAGATAATTTTGGTAATTTTAATGCTCCATCAATTTCGTCTTTTAAAACTTTGATTGCACCATAGCGACGCTGAGGATAGACCATATTTAAGTGAATATCTAATCCTCCAGATTTAATTTTTGATTTATATTTATTTTTACCACTGCTACCACGTTTCCAGCCGTATTGCTTTTTAGATAAAGAAGTTGCAGATAATTCAAAGCGAGTCTTGTCTAAAAACTGTCCTTGAATTTTCATCCATTCATGTTGATAATTATCTATTTTCCAATCAGTTTTACTAGGGTGGGGTGTGGTACTGATTTTATGCTCGTTTTTTTCAGTTCTATTAAAAGATAGATGCAAATCAATAGTTGCATTTGTATCCATATCTCTCGCTAACATTTGTAAGATTTTTTGTGTAGATTGGTAACGATAATTAATCACGTTGATTCTACCGAACTTTGACCGCTTGACTAATGCCAAAATAAAAGCGATCGCCAGCCCAAAAATTGCTAAAGTTAATAAGAGGATCAGCACACCTAATAATTGAGCATCAGGTATAATAATAGAGCCAACAATTATCAAAATAACAGCAATTAATATTCCCCAAAAGTAATTTAATGCCTTTTTGCCATATTCTTTTTGTTTCAGTTCGGCAAGGTGATCAATCTCTGCTATCTCTTGCAAATCAGCTATTACTTGCTTAATTGATGCTTGCGCTGTATAAGTCAAGTTTTGCCGGAATTGTTTTACATCAATAGGCATATTATTTACAACTAAATCAGCTTTAATAGAATTTATTTGATTTTTGTTAAAAAAAGTAATTTTTCAATCTATTTCAATATTTTGAAATATTTTTTAATAAATTATACTTTGCTTTTACCTTGATTATACTCAATTATCAAAATACAGCAATTGTATCTGATATTTGCAGTATGTGTAAGGTTGGTATTCACGACTATATTCTATAGCAATCCTATTTGAGTTGTGAAAAAGTATTCTTTTTAACGAACCGCAAAGGGCGCATAGACGCGATAGCGGCTTCCCGAAGGGTAGGACACAAAGAAAGAGAAAGAGGAAAAGAAAGAGAATTTCACAAATGATTGAGGATTACTATAGGTTAATTGAAAGTTTAGCTAAAAATGCCTACCTGCCATCTATATATTTATGAAGCAATCAAAAATAGCTTATATTTCATTTGATACTGTACCCGCACCAAAAGGAGCAGCAATTCATATTACAGCATTTGCTCAAGCTTTAGGAACTGCTTTTGATGGCATCCAGTTAGTAACAGTTTCACCAACCAGAGAATGTATAGATAGTCAAGAGATTTATCCACAAGTTACACACACAGCTTTAGCTGCTTGCGGCGATAATTTGATTCAGCGAATTTTGAATTTTCGTCATTTATTAAGGTTATGGTTGCAAGAAAAGCAATTTCAAGTTATACATATTCGTTCAATTTATGAAGGCTTTGTAATTGCACAAAATAAACAGAAATATTGTCAAAAATTAATTTTTGAAGTGAATGGACTACCTTCCATAGAGCTAAAATATCGCTACCCAAACGTTGTGGATGATCAAGAGCTTTTACATAAGTTATATACTCAAGAGCAAATTTGTCTAGCAGTAGCAGATTTAATTATCACACCCAGTAGTATTACCTCAGAATATTTACAAAGTCGGGGTATATCAGATAATAAAATTCGAGTAATTCCTAATGGGGTAGATTTGGATGTATTTACCTACTCTGGAAAAAACCAAAATTTAAACAATCAATCTATCAATCTCATATATTTTGGTACTTTGTCACCGTGGCAAGGTGTAAATTTAGCAATTGAAGCTTTAGCTTTAATCAACCGCGAGATTCCTGCTGATTTAACAGTAATTGGACAAGCCAGATATGACCAAATTAAAACTTTAAAACAACTGGCTGTGAAATTAGAAGTTGCTGAACAGGTTAAAATACTAGAACCAATATCACAGCAAGAATTAGTTCAATATATTCATCATGCTGATGTGATTTTGGCACCTTTAACACCAAATGATCGCAACTTAATTCAAGGCTGCTGTCCACTGAAGATTTTAGAAGGAATGGCGACAGGTACACCTGTAATTGCTAGTGATTTACCAGTAGTGCGAGAACTTGGAGAAGATGGCGTACATTTTTTGTTAGTTAAACCCAGTTCCGCCAAAGCTATCAAAGATGCTGTCTTGCGCTTACAAAATGAACCAGAATTAGCAACTTATCTCGCTGCTAATGCTAGAGGGCGAATAGAACAGCACTATACTTGGCAACTGGCAGGTGAGGCTTTAATTGCAGCTTATACCGAGTTGGGGGTTGAGGAAGGGGAGAAGGGAGACAAGGGAGACAAGGGGGATAGGGTAGTTTGCTGATTTGATTTTGACTTTTGACTTTTGACTTGATTTCACCCTTAGTTTTTTAAAAGACGGTCGAGAACAATTTGCAGTCGCTGTTGTTCTTGAGGGATAGAATATTCTTTGAGGATGCGATCGCGTGCAGCTTGAGTAATTTGAGATTTGATGGTGCTGGGCATTGTCAAACATTCTAAAACAGCTTCACCTAATTTATGCAGTTGCGATCGCGGCAAAATAAAACCATCTTCACCATGTGTAATTACTTCAGTGATACCCCCCGCATCACTAGCAATACAGCAACAACCACAAGCCATTGCTTCTAAAAGTGCATTTGGCATTCCTTCCCACAGTGAAGGCTGGAGATACACATCACACAATTGTAAATGCGCTGCCACAGCTTGAATATCAGGTAAATGTCCCGTCACAATAATTCTTTGTGCATGTTCTTGGTGTTGAGTTGCATAAACTTGCAGCACAGATTCCTGAGAAGCCCTTACTTCACCGATAATCAATAAACAAGCTGGGCGCTGATTTCGTACCGTTGTTAAAGCATTTAATAAAAATTGCTGTCCTTTCTTCTCCCGCAATTCTCCACAAAACCCTAATACTACTTCTTCTGGCGCAATTCCTAAAGATTCCCTATTAATTTTCCCTACTGCCGACTCTACGGTATACACGCCAGTTATCGTATCACTCTTGTTACCCCACCCTAACCCTCCCCTTGGAAAGGGGAGGGAACTAAGATTGCTTATTTCCCCCCTTTCCAAGGGGGGATTAAGGGGGGTAATTTGACTGGTTTGTACACCGCAGATTATCGACTGAGGCGCAAAAATTTCTGTATCTACGGCATTTTTCAACACCAACACATCATTTCTCCCACTCAATAGCTGAATTTTGCGCGACATATCAGCACTCACAGCCGTAATGACTTGAGTTTGTTGCAACGTCCATTGCAAACGGGCAAAATCACCAGGGGGAAACATTTCTTTATCAATATCATTACCACGGGCGCTAACAGTGCTGGGTATTCCTTGCATTCCCCCAAACCAAGTTGCTAAAAAACCGCTTGGAAATACATAATGCCCCCACACTGCATCATAATGCCAACAAGAATGCAACCATTCCAGCACATTTAAAGTATGGGGCATAGTCATATCCCAATTACGGTATAGCCCAATACGATAAACACGGGATTTGCCATCTATACTTTCCGGTGGTAGAACTTCCCCCGGTTGTAGATAACGACTCCAGGTAACAACATCAACTGCTATACCCAACTGACACAGCGTCCCTACTAGCCTTGTCGCACTCCTAGCCAAACCCCCCACATCCGGGGAAAATCTTTCTGTAATTAACAGCAACCGCTTCATACAAACTTTATATATCTTTGCCTTGCAATAGCACAAATTTATGAATACACAAAAATATCAGGATATTTCTTTTATTTCTTGATTTTGTGGCATAAATTTATTGAGCCTGGGCGATAGATACTACAACACAGTCCTGAACACTAGGTATAACATTATGACTCGCACCACCCAGAGAGTAGATGATTTAGGCATCACGTTGCCTATCACTCAAGCCGCTTGTAAGATGGCTGAAAGATTTGCCCATCAACAACCAAACTCGACCAAAGCGGAACAAGTACGATTAAATACATTGGCCGTCTGGGTGGTGAATGAGTATTTGCAATTAATGGAAATTCCCACCAACCTCAACGTTGGCGATAGTTGGAACCCAATCATGCAATTATTTAGTAACGTCGCTGACTTAGAAATTCCCTCAGTTGGTCGTTTAGAATGTCGCCCAGTCAAATTAAATGAACAAACTTGTTTCATTCCGCCTGAAACTTGGGAGGACAGAGTAGGTTATGTAGTGGTGCAAGTAGATGAATCACTCCATGAAGCCCATATATTAGGGTTTATGCGGAGTGTGCATGATGAATTTTTACCATTGCATCAACTACAACCTCTAGAAGCATTAATTGACCGCATCGCCCAATTACAAGCTTCTCCAGCTAAAGCTTTAGTAAATTTAAGCCAATGGTTTATCGGTCAAGTGGATGCAGGCTGGCAAACAGTGGAAGCTTTAAGAGAATTGTTAGATTCTAGACCTAATTATGCTTTTCGTGGTAGTGTAACCACGGAAGAATCATCGGCTAACCAACAGTCACAAACTACTAAAAGAGCAAAACTCATTGATTTGGGTATTCAAATTGCTCATCAACCCTTAATGTTGATTGTCGAAATTAGCCCAGAAGAAAATAAAACCAGTATTCGTTTGCAACTGCACCCCACAACTAATCAAGTTTATTTACCAGAAGGTGTAAAACTCACAGTATTAGATGAGTCAGGCGCAGTATTTTTAGAAGCCCAAGCCCGCAGCGCAGATAATTACATTCAATTGCAATTTCGGGGAGACATTCAAGAACAATTTAGCGTCGAAATTTCGTTAAATGATATGAGTGTGAGAGAACAATTTATGATTTGAAAAACAAGCTAGGGGCTAGGGGCTAGAGGCTAGGGGCTAGATTTAAATTAGTACTCGGCAATTTTCGATAAAATTTAAAATTTTTTATTGGTCATGGCTAAGTTAGTGGTTTTGAAATTTGGAGACGTTAGTTTTAACCAAGGGTTTGCTGTGACGCTTCAGATTGGTGAAGAAAGCGATCGCCCAACCACAGAAATCACTGGTAGACTACCACCATGCCCAGAAATGCCGCTATACTACACCCGTTGGCAATCAAGTTATCGTCAAATTGGTAATACCTTTCGCTTAGATGCTGAGAAAATCCAAGTCACAAATGTTTCTATTACCCAAAGTTGTCAAGATTTAGCCCATGTTTTACAGGCGCGTTTTAATACTTGGTTGCGTTCCGAAGAATTTCGCCCACTGCGGGAGAAATGGCTAGAAAAACTCATGCCTACGGATGAGGTGCGGGTAATTTTACAAACAGATAATAGTCAATTGCAGAGATTACCTTGGCATCTGTGGGAATTACTAGAACGTTATCCCAAAGCAGAAATAGCGATCGCCTCACCAACCTACGACAGCATCCCCCAACTCCGCACACAAAACCACAAAGTTAAAATTTTAGCGATCGTTGGCAACAGTCAAGGCATTGACACCCAAGCAGATTTAGCCATTTTACAACAATGTCAAAATGCCGATATCACCTTTTTAGTAGAACCACAGCGTCAAGAATTAAACGATTTTCTCTGGCGGCAAAATTGGGATATTTTATTCTTTGCGGGACACACTTCTAGTCAGGGAGATGATGTCACCGGGCGAATTTATTTAAACAAAACCGATAGTTTGACTATTCACGAGTTAAGATACGCCCTCAAACAAGCCATTGAACGCGGCTTACATTTAGCAATTTTTAACTCCTGTGATGGTTTGGGACTAGCGCGAGAATTAGCTGATCTGCATATTCCCCAAATGGTGATTATGCGCGAACCTGTCCCCGACCAAGTAGCCCAAGAATTTTTGAAATATTTTTTAACAAGTTTTGCCGGGGGCGAATCTTTATATCAAGCAGTCCGCCAAGCCAGGGAACGTTTGCAAGGCTTAGAAGATAGATTTCCCTGTGCCACATGGCTACCAGTAATTTGTCAAAATCCTGCCCAAATCCCCCTAAGTTGGCGACAAATCACACCCCCAATCAAAAGTAAATCTCAATACCCCAAACTCTACTGGAAATTAGGCATAGCCTCTAGTGTCATTATGACATTAGCAATTTTGGGGCTGCGGTTTTTCGGAGTTTTCCAAAGTGCAGAACTCCAAGCTTACGATCAAATGATGCGATCGCGCCCCGATGAAGGGTCAGATCCGCGACTATTAATAGTGACCATTGACGATGCTGATTTAGTCAACCAACGCCGTAGCGGTCAGGTTTTGAAGGGAACTTCTTTATCTGATCAATCACTTAATGCCTTACTAATCAAATTACAAGAATACCAACCGCGAGCGATCGGCTTAGATATTTATCGTGATTTTCCCGCCGAACTCCCAGAACTAGCTCAAAGGTTGCAAAAAACTGATAATTTAATTGGTGTGTGTAAAGGTAGTGATTCAACTGTCATGACCAAAGGCATTGAACCACCACCAGAAATTCCCAAAAATCGGCAAGGATTCAGCGACTTTCTTCATGATCCTGATGGAGTGGTGCGTCGCCATTTGATGTTTTTTACCCCAGAAACAGCATCTCTGTGTTCTGCTGACTATGCGTTCAGCACACAATTGGCATTTCGTTATCTTTTACCCTTGGGAATTCAACCAAAATTTACCCCCCAAGGAAATTTACAGTTAGGTAATACCATTTTTCCCCGTTTATCATCTCGTAGTAGCGGCTATCAAGGCATTGATGCCAATAGCGGTCAAACCTTACTCAACTATCGCGCTACCAAGAAAATTGCTGAAACCGTCACACTCACCCAAATTTTATCGAGTCCGATGAACTCTAACGCCATCAAAGACCGAATTATTTTGATTGGGGTGACAGCTAAAGGTGATTTTCCTGACTATTGGGCAACACCATTCAACAGCAGATTAGACGCACAAATGCCCGGAGTTACTGTTCAGGCACACATGATTAGCCAAATTATTAGTGCCGTCTTAAATCAGCGACCATTGCTGACAGTGTGGCCTTTTGGATGGGAAATACTTTGGATTTGGGGCTGGTCTGTGGTTGGTGGCTTGCTAGTTTGGCGGTGGCGGCGGCTACCCTTGTTGGCATTAGCCTTGGGTCTTACCTCTGGCATACTTTATTTACTGTGTCTTGGTTTATTAATCTGGGGTGTATGGGTGCCGTTTGTGCCTTCAGCTTGGTTGCTAGTAGGAACAACAACTACTATTGCCATCCAAAATTGCCCGTCAAAGTTTTGGCAAAAATTTAAAAAATGAACAATTAACCGCTTGAAACAGTAGTCTACAGAGATATACTCAACTGTCTCAGCCTCACACAACTGGAGTTTACAACTGATGAAACTACCACTCGGATTAACTCTAGGCTATGTAGGTGTTTTAGCCAGCCAAACCCTAGCACTAGCAGCAACACCAAAGCCAATGGCAACACCAATACCAATGGCTAGTCACAACATGAAAACTGTATCCCAAACAGTAAATTTTAATCCACCTAAACCACCAGCAGATCCACCGCCAGGAGGTCGGGTATTAGGAGGTGCAAAACGCGGTTCTTGTCCCCAAGTCAAACAAGATTTGACGGCTTTAGTACCGTATACAAAAGAACCATCTTCAATTACCAATGTTTGGTCATTAACTACATCACCACACCCAACCTTTTGGTTTTATGTGCCGTATTCCCAAAAAGACAATCTTCCCTCTATGTTTGTCCTGCAAGAAGATCAGCCGCAATCAAAGGAATTGTATAACCAACCAATAGCACTGCCAAAAAATCCCGGAATCATTAGTGTGACTTTACCTGCTAATGCTCCCAAATTAGCTGTCAATCAACGATACCGTTGGTTTTTGACTTTTGCTTGTGAGACTAAAGAACCATCACCTCCTATTTTTGTGGAAGGAGTAGTGAAACGAGTTAACCTCAGTCAAACAACTATCAAGGAACTGCAAACAGCCACACTTTTAGAACAATTTGCCATCTATGCTCAAAATGGTATTTGGCATGAAGCCATCACAATACTAGCCACCCTCAGACAAGAAAATCCCCAAGATTCAGCCTTGAACACACAATGGCAAGATTTGTTAGCCAGCATCCGTTTAAACGATGTCGCCACAGAACCAATTTTGTCAGATAAGCATTAAATAAGGGTGTAAGGGTTTAGGGGTGTAAGGGTTTAGGGGTGTAAGGGTATAAGGGTGTAAAGGCTTAGGGTTTAGGGGTGTAAGGGTTTAGGGTTCTGAGTCATGTACACTGAGCGAAGTCGAAGTGTACATGACTCAGCATTCAGCACTTTCTACACTAGACAAGCCAAAAAATCTTGTTTGAGTTTGGCTTCATCTAAATTACGACCGATGAAAACCAACTCGTTTTTCCGGGTTTCGGTGGGTTTCCAAGGTCTATCGGGTCTGCCATCAAATATCATGTGTACGCCTTGAAATACAAAGCGATTGTCTTCCCCTGCAATATTTAAAATCCCCTTCATCCGAAAAATATCAGTACCTTGAGTTTGTAATAATTTACTCATCCAAGCGTGTAGTTTCTCGCCGTCGAGTGCGCCTGCTGCTACTAACGCCACAGAATAAACGCTTTCATCATGTTCGTGGGCATCTTCGCCTAAAAAATTCGGGTCAATTTCTAAGGCGCGATTCAAATCAAACGCTTGCACACCCAATAAGGAATCCATTGCTAATTCTGAGTTGCGGGTGCGATAGATTTTGGCGATCGCATTCATCCCCCGAATCCGCTTTTCTAATTCTTCTAACTCTTCTGCTGCAACTAAATCGGTTTTATTAAGTAAAATAACATCCGCAAACGCAATTTGTTCTTGAGCTTCATCAGCTTCCCAATGTTGCCAAATATGCTTGGCATCCACCACTGTCACCACTGCATCTAGAGACAGTTTCGCCTGCATGTCTTCATCAACAAAGAATGTCTGAATCACTGGAGCCGGATCAGCCAAACCAGTAGTTTCAATTACTAAATGGTCAAACTTATCACGTCGCTTCATCAAATTACCGATGATGCGAATTAAATCACCACGAACTGTACAACAAATACAGCCATTATTCATCTCAAATATTTCTTCATCGGCATCAATAACTAATTGATTATCAATGCCCACTTCCCCAAACTCATTCACAATCACAGCCACTTTTTTACCATGTTCATAAGTGAGAATGTGATTGAGTAAAGTTGTTTTGCCTGCGCCCAAATAGCCAGTCAAAACAGTTACGGGAACTGTATCTGTTATTACATCAGCCACCATATCATCAAAACCTCTGCTCTCGCTTGCATGATAATCTCACCCATAATAAGCGGTTTTATATTTTTGTGGTGAACTACCTACACTACCGCAAGCGGTTAGTGTAAGCTTCCTGCCCAACAGAAAGCGTGACAGTGGATTTCTTGCGTCCTCCCTTGACACGACTTACATCTGGGCGACAGGCTTTATCCCCCGTTCCAGAGGTCAAAATTCGTAGTCCCTCATCTCTGAGGTTAATGCTTGCGTTGATATCCCTGTCATGCTTCTCATAGCAGTTTTCGCAAGTCCAGAATCTTACATCTAGCGGTAAACTACCGACTTGGTTTAAGCACACATGGCAGGTTTTTGAACTAGGAAAAAATCTATCAACTTCCTGATATATTTTCCCCGACATCTCCGCTTTATATTTAAGCATTGTGCAGAACATACCCCATCCAACTTGATGTATAGATTTGGCTAGTTTATGGTTTTGCATTATGCCTTTAACATTGAGATTTTCCAGCACTATAACTTGATTTTCGTTAACTATCCTACGCGATAGCTTGTGCAGAAAATCCTCACGGCAGTTAGTGATTTTTCTGTGAACTCTAGCAACTTTTTTTCTAGCTTTGATGCGGTTATTAGAACCCTTCTGTTTTCTAGATAATTGCTGCTGTTTAAGTTTTAAATTCTGTTCATGCTTGCTCAGTATTTTAGGATTATCAAACTTAGACCCATCGCTAGTAACTGCAAAGTGAGTCAGTCCCAGATCAATACCTATCGCTTTACCTTCTGTATTTGATAATGGTTTATCTTTACCATCGTCAGAAATAATTGCCGCAAAGTATTGATTAGAGCAGTTTTTAGATATGGTTACAGTCTTAACTTTACCCTCAATAGGTCTATGAATTATTGCTGATATATCTCCTATTTTTGGGAGGGTCACGCAATTATCAGAAACCTTGACGTTTTGAGGATATTGAATTGACTGTTTACCATGCTTTGATTTGAATCTTGGATATTTAGCTCGTTTTTCAAAAAAATTATTAAATGCTACCCCTAGGTTTAAACAGACTTGCTGCAAGCATTGTGAATAGGTCGATGTTAGCCATTCGTACTCTTTCTTTAACTGGGGAATTATCTTTTTAACTTCGTATCCAGATAACCCCTTACCTGTCTCTTTATATGTTTGGTTCATCAAATTCAAGCAATAATTCCAAAGCCAGCGACAACAGCCAAAAGCTTGCGCTAGTGACTGCTGCTGCTGGACATCTGGATATAACCTGACTTTAACGACTCTTAACATATCATTAGAGTAAACAAAATTTGCTATAAAAAGTTTAGCATAAGAATTGCTAGTAATCTCTGCAAAAACTAGCCAATCTTCTAGGTTTAGTCATGGAAATCTTATGGTAGATTCGCTCTGACTGCTTTAAGCATCTATCCCAAAGGAGGAGCCAATGACGAGTAGCGCATCAAATGGCAAGATTGCACTAATTACTGGCGCAAACAAAGGCCTAGGATTTGAAATGAGCCGCCAACTCGCCCAGCAAGGATTAACAGTTCTGATAGCAGGACGCAATCTCCAAGCCGCGCAAGCAGCAGCAACGACACTGAAAGATGAAGGATTCAAAGCTGAAGCGATCGCCCTCGATATTAATAGTAGTACTCAAATTCACACAGCCGTTCAAGAAATCGCCGACAGATTTGGCCAGCTTGACGTTCTGATTAACAATGCAGGAGTGATGCTGGATGGAGATTGGGGCATTAGTAACGCCAGTTCTGTTTCTCTAGATATCATTCGCAAGACTTTTGAGACTAACTTTTTTGCCTTAGTAGAAGTGACTCAAGCATTACTGCCATTGATTTTGAAGAGTAAAAGCGGACGGATTGTCAATATGGCCAGCATTGAAGGTTCACTCACCCTCCACGCTGATCCAAACTCGTTTATCTATGATGCTAAACCCTTTGCCTACAATGCTTCCAAAGCAGCCGTTAATTCCTTTACCGTTCACTTAGCCCATGAACTACGCAATACACCAGTCAAAGTCAACAGCGCCCATCCCGGCTGGGTAAAAACAGAATTGGGTGGAGAAGGCGCAATGATGGACATTGGCGAAGGTGCAAAAACAGGCGTGCAGTTAGCTACCCTACCTGATGATGGGCCAAGTGGCGGCTTTTTCCATCTGGGTGAGCCTGTACCTTGGTAGTGATGAAGGGTTCGTAGTTGCGATTTATCACTTAAATAAAGGGCTAAAGCCCAACTACAAACTTTAAAAATATAATTAGCCTGCCTTCGCAGGCTTCGTTTGTATAGCCCCAGACTTCAGTCTGTTCGCGTAGCGTGCGCCTTAGCGCAGGGGCTATATGTTGAAAGTGAATGCACACATCTTTGTGCTTCATTCCTGTAAGAATAGAAAAATTCTATAGGGCTTTTTTGTAAGCTGCTTCCAACTTGGTATGATAGTTATTCTTTTTATAGCCAGGGCCATTATAGCCCCTAGCAAAACCATCCCAATCTTTTCGCTTTAGCTCGTCTAACAAATTATTATTCACAATAAAATTCATCATGTGTCTGGCTTGCCAGTACTCTCCAGCAAAGTTTTCTTCAATAAATTGCTGAATCGAAGCACAACCCGCAACAGGATAATTAAACCCCATCACTTGCCCCAATCCAAAAGATGCGCTTTTTAAAGCCTGAATTTCATCAAATGTCATGGCATCTAATAATCTGTCCCACTCGCTGGAACCACCTTTATATTTACTTTTATCCCAACTAGGGTAAGACAAATCAGGACGACTTTTAGAGACAGGTTTAGGAGTTAATTTATAAAACCAATGCCCTTCAAACAAAATTTTTGGGCGTGCTGGCGATTGTTCTTTCAATAAAAATCCAGAACCATTAGATTCAACTTCCATCACTGCTTTTACTAAGGCGACTTCTAGTCCAAATTCATTACTTAAATCTTTATAATCTGATTCAGATAATGCTGTTTGAACATATCCTGAAGGAATAGTACAAATAGATTTTCTACCATCTGGATAAGTAATTAAGGGAAAGGCATATTTGATTCCTGTGTTTACTGGTTTCATAATTTTTCAATCCATTTGATTAAATCAACAACTTACAGCAGTTTTCATTGTTAAGAGGTACACAAAAATAGGCAGAGTGTCTCTATGCCCCTATCGAGGTGTACTTGACTCAACGGAGAAATGCTGGATAAAAAGTATCTTCTATGAATACTTTCATCTTAATTTGCCAGAAATATGCAGAAAATAGGTTAAAAATTCATGAAAACTGTTAATATTCATCAAGAGACAACGAACAGTTGACGTTTTTTAGTACTGATGCAATATTCCAGCAATATCTCAATGTCTCAATTTTTTGGGCGACCAATTCGGGAGCGTTTAGATTAGAGATAATGTTTCCACAGTCGTAATCATTGATTATCTATGACTCAAGCCATCCCCAATTTAGTCACCTTTGCGGAATTTATCGATCGCCTACGTGAAAATTCCGGGGTACGCTACGAATTACATAATGGAAGTATTGTTGAAATGGCACAACCAGTAGGAGACCATGAGGAAGTCAAAGGGTTTTTAGGTATCGAAATTCCTTGTGAAATCAGACGTTTAGGACTTCCCTACATTATCCCCAATCAAGCTATTGTCAGACCACTAGAAAAAGATTCTGGTTATTTTCCCGATGTTTTAGTGCTGAATCGTCCCAATCTGGCAAATGAACCATTATGGAAAAAAGAATCTGTGGTCAGTTTAGGTGCATCAATACCTTTGGTAATTGAGGTTGTGTCAACCAACTGGCGAGATGATTACTACTTAAAATACGCTGATTACGAAGAGATGGGTATCCCCGAATACTGGATTATAGATTACGCAGCATTGGGTGGACGTAATTTTATTGGGAATCCCAAACAACCAACCATCTCTGTTTGTAATTTAGTTGAGGGAGAATATCAGGTTAGTAAGTTCCGAGATGATGACCGAATTATCTCCCACACTTTCCCTGACTTGAATCTCACCCCAAACCAAATTTTTCAAGCAGGTTTGTAGATTTCACATAGCAGTCCTAGTTGATAGGTTCGCAACAAGGACAAGGGAGACAAGGGAGACAAGGGAGACAAGGGAGACAAGGGAGAGAGATGTTTATAAATCATTTAGGATTGCTATATCTTTAACCCCTAACCTGTAACCTGTAACCTATAACCTCTCACCCACCATCCGTCGGATTTTGTGCCAAATTAAGCCAGCTACAATTAACCCTAAGCCGACTTGCCAGATAGCCGAGTCTACCCAAAAGGCGAGGAATAAACAAGATAACAAACCCAACCAGCCTACCCACACAGGATACAGTCTTTCAGATGGCAAAAGTTTGAGAGAAGCTAAATTAGTAATTGCGTAGTAAATTAAAACACTAAAGGCGCTAAACGACCAAGTAGTTTTGACGTTACCCAACAAAACTAAAAGTGCGATCGCAATTCCCACGAAAATTACCGCCCAATATGGGGAATTTTGTTCGCGGTTGAGTCTGGCTAAAAATCTCGGTGCATCGGAACGGCGACCCATTGCCAACAACACACGGGATAAGCCTAAAATCAAGTTCAACAGCACACCTAACATTGCTGTCATTGCACCTATAGCTAACACCAAAGCGACACCAGAACCAGCCACATTTCGGGCGACTACTTCTAAAGGTGCGGCTTTGCTTTGCCCTACGGTATTACTTAAAAAATCTGCCCCTACAGCCCCAATTGCCACAGTAGCGACAACTATATATAACAGCATTGTCAGCAGCAAACAGATAATCATCGCTTTGGGTATTGTAACTCTGGGCGATCGCGCTTCTTCTCCCATTGTGGCAATACGTCCATAACCAGTGTAAGCCACAAACATCAAGGCGCTGGCTTGCAGTACTGCCCCAGGAGAAGTCGTAAAAAAAGGTGTTAAATTTGTCATTCCTACCGTGACTGCACGAGGTAAACAAACCAACACAAATAAACCTAAAGACAGCAATGTCACCGAAACAATTACCGTATTAGCAGTATTAGACCGTCTAATCCCAGTTAATACAATTCCTGTGATCACTACTACCGCCAACATAGCCACAGGTACAAGCCAACTATTACTCCACCCGCAAATATTCAGAAAATAACCAGCAAAACCCAAAGCAGCCGTCGCCGCCGAAGCTGTTTTCGCTACTAAAAACATCCAACCTGCGGTAAAACCAAAAGCCGGAGTCAGATATTTATAACCATATTCATAAGTACCACCACTAACTGCATGATTAGCAGCTAACTGGGCGCTACTCAAACCATTACAAGTAGCTACAATTGCCCCAATTACCACCGCCAGAATTACTGCTGGCCCTGCTATCCCCGCCGCAATTCCAATACTGACAAATACACCCGTTCCGACAATCGAACCCAATCCCATCAGGGTTGCACCAAAAACTCCTAACTCGCGTTTGAGTTGGGTTGGTGAATTGCTAACGGACATCTTTATGTATCTCCTGATTTAGAAAATTAGAGATGTTGGACTTATTGCTGAGGATATAGCAATCCCAAATGATTTACAAACATTTATCTCCTTTATCTACCTTCTCCCCCTTGTCTTGTCTCTTTAAAGTCTCTTATTCATATCTCAAATAGGAGGGCTATACCACTCTACAAAGATGGCAGAGATGCAGAATTTTGCTGCTTTGTCATTTGTAAAAATATATGATGTAAAAAATACATCAAAATCATGCTTTATTAGAATTGGTGTATTTAGCTAAATATCTTTGTCTTAATAGGCTGAAAAGCTTATAGAGAAGTATTTTTAGACTTTTTAATTTTTTATACGAAAAAAGTAAAAATATTTTTTTGTATAGCTCAATACTTTTAAGCTGAGTATTTAGACATACAGTAATTGATACGAAAAACCTGAGTAATATTACTGGACAATTTCAATAATGTCTGATATTATGCGTCGTTCTTTGGGGATAGCATCAATAGTTATAGGGTTGAATGCGATCGCGGCAACAACTGTATCTGCCAATCCGACAATCCAAAGCAATGTAATTTCCGAGACAGATATTGCAGACTCGGAAAACGAGATTCAAGGTCAAGTAACATCAGTCTCGCAACTAACAGATGTGCAACCTACAGATTGGGCATTCCAAGCATTACAATCATTAGTTGAGCGTTATGGTTGTATTGCAGGCTACCCAAATAGCACCTATCGCGGTAATCGCGCCCTG
The DNA here is from genome assembly GCF_014698045.1 of Aulosira sp. FACHB-615. Classification (GTDB taxonomy): domain Bacteria; phylum Cyanobacteriota; class Cyanobacteriia; order Cyanobacteriales; family Nostocaceae; genus Nostoc_B. Next base: position 487,674 of record NZ_JACJSE010000002.1, on the reverse strand, counting down.
ACTCGTTATGAATTTGCCGCAGGTTTGAATGCTTGTTTGAATCGAGTTAATGAATTGATTGCCAGTAGTACAGCAGACTTAGTAACCAAAGAAGACTTAGCAACTTTACAAAAACTGCAAACAGATTTTGCTGATACTCTGGCAGAAGTCAGAGGCAGAGTTGATGCTTTAGAAAATCGTACAGCTATTTTAGAAAGTCAGCAATTTTCCACCACCACCAGGTTTAATGGAGAGGTGATTTTTAGTGTAGGCGGAGTTTATGGTGAGGATAGAGCCATAAACTCTGACCAATTTAGAGCAGGAGCCAGAGGTGGCGAGCGTTTGACAAATAATACAATATTTAGCGATCGCATCCGTCTTAACTTTGTTACTAGCTTTACTGGTAAAGACCAACTATTAACACGTTTAGAAGCGAATAACACCGCCGTTAATAATGCAGTTTCGGGTACAAACATGACCCGTCTCTCTTGGGATGGCAGCACCGATAACGGGTTTATACTTGGTAAATTATTTTATCGCTTCCCCGTAGGTGACAAACTCAACGTGATTGTTGACGCAATTGGGGGGGAATTTTACGACAACTTCAACAACTTCAACCCCTTGTTAGCATCAATTCCTTTAGGTGCAATTTCCCGCGCTGGTCGTTTTTCCCCCATCTATCGCGCCAGTAACACTGGTTCAGGTGCTGGTTTTGGTTCAGGCGTGAGTGTGAACTACAAACTCAGCGATGCGATTACTTTATCTGGCGGTTATCTTGCTAGAAGAGGTGAGAATCCCACTGCAGGAAGAGGTTTATTCGATGGTAGTTATGGCGCATTAGCACAATTGGCATTTCAACCAAACAAAGACCTTTCATTAGGATTAACCTACGCCCACTCCTACTTTAGCGGTGCGAATAATGATGTGGCAGTTTCCGGGTTATATGGTGGTGCTTTTGCCGACCAGCCCTTTGGCGCTGGCGCTGGAAGTACCAGTACAAGTCCCCGTGGAATCGCCACTTCTGCCAATCACTATAGTTTTCAAGCCAGCTATCGTTTAAATCCTAAATTTGTCTTGTCTGGTTGGGTGGGGTATAGTAGTGCGATCGCCGAAACTACATTTTTACCAAACGTCAATCGTGGCGATAAAGCAGATATCTGGAATTGGGCAGTGACTTTCGCTTTCCCAGACTTGGGTAAAAAAGGTAACTTAGGTGGGATTATCTTTGGTCAACCGCCAAAAGTTACAGATAATGACTTTGGTGAAAATGTGCGAACTGCGACTAGCGCCCGTCGGGAAGACTCTGATACCTCCTACCGTTTAGAAGCATTGTATCGCCACCAAGTTAATGACAATATCTCCATTACACCAGGACTACTGGTAATCTTTAACCCCGAACATAACAGCAACAACGATACAATTTACACTGGTATCATTCGGACTACATTCCGATTTTAGTAGTCCGCCACACCAACTATCTCAACTCATAGATCCCCGACTTTTTCAAAAAGTCGGGGATCTGAACACCTGCAACCTGTCAAATTAAATTTCTCCTCTTTATGGGGAATCGAATATGTTCTCACATCTCAAGGATTAAGTATTGTAGTTAAAGATAAGATAAATCCTGGCAATACATCTTCACCAGACAATGTAGGTGGTTGTTCAACAGCAAAATTAATCACTTCCACTGCAATACCAGGGCGATAAATTTCTACTAAAGGTGTGAACGGATCAATCAACCAACCCAAACGCGCACCATTATCTCGATACTCCAGCATCTTATCCCGCAATTTTTTGAGAGAATCAGTTTGAGAACGCAGTTCAATCACAAAATCAGGGCAAATGGGCGGAAAGCGTCTTTTTTGTTCAAGTGTCAGTGCATCCCAGCGTTCTTGCTTCACCCAGGAAGCATCCGGTGAACGATACGCACCATTTGGTAAGCGAAACTCTGTAGAAGAGTCAAACACTTTTCCCAGCTTGGTTTGACGATTCCATAAACTCAGTTCTGTGTTAATGTCTGAATTTCTAATACCGCTTTCGCCGCCAGTTGGTGGCATAATAATTAATTCTCCTTCGGCCGTGAGTTCGATATGCCATTCATCATTGGCTAGACATATTTGATAAAACTGCTCGTCTGTCAAACCTACTGCTGGTGGTATGTTGAGGGTGAGAGGTTCCATCGATATTGTGTCCATCAAAATTAATGAGGAATTACAAGTTCATCAAACGTTCAAGGATTGAGGATTGTAGTTAACAACAAAACAAACCCAGGTAAGACATCTTCACCAGACAATGTAGGTGGTTGTTCAACAGCAAAATTAATCACTTCCACTGCAATACCAGGGCGATAAATTTCTACTAAAGGTGTGAACGGATCAATTAACCAACCCAAACGAGCACCATTATCTCGATACTCCAGCATCTTATCCCGCAATTTTTTGAGAGAATCAGTTTGAGAACGCAGTTCAATCACAAAGTCAGGGCAAATGGGCGGAAAGCGTCTTTTTTGTTCAGGGGTTAGTGCATCCCAGCGTTCTTGCTTCACCCAAGAAACATCCGGCGAACGATACGCACCATTTGGTAAGCGAAACTCTGTAGAAGAGTCAAACACTTTTCCCAGCTTTGCTTGTTCATTCCAAATGTAAAGTTTAGCTGTCAATCCTGAATTTCTAATACCACTTTCGCCGCCAGTTGGTGGCATAATAATTAATTCTCCTTCGGCAGTGAGTTCGATACGCCATTCATCATTGGCTAGACATATTTGATAAAACTGCTCGTCTGTCAAACCTACTGCTGGTGGTATGTTGAGGGTGAGAGGTTCCATCGGTATTTTGCCCATCAGATTAATTTTATTATCTGCGATCGCAACTTCTACCAGACCCAAACATCAATCAAATTCTTACGTATGTAAACAATGGTTACAGTAGTAGTCATCATTAATACTCTCATTTCCCTATTGCTGTTCTACGTAGCTTGGCAAATCTGGCAAATTAAGGGAAGAATCGCATGGATAACTGATAGGTTAACCGCATATCAACAATGTAGCCAGAATCTCCTGTCCCAAGCACCCCAAAATCTGGATATTAGTCAGCAAAATATCCGCAACCTCAAACTGGGAAATCAATCTCTACAATTGCAACTTCAGCAAGTGCGGCAAATTGTGAGTCTGCTATTGTTAGGACAGCGACTAAGTAAACGCTATATTCGTCAATCTCATTCTTTCGGGAGAACAAAGACAGTTCCCAAAACCAGAATAAACAACAGCAACCTTTCTCGTTGATCAATTGTCAAGATAAATTAACTCAATCAAAACATTCTGGTTATACAAGAGGAAACAAGCCACCTAAAATAAGTGTAAGGAGAGAAACAACTCAGATGTCTAATAACCGTTCTGGAGTCTTTATTGGCGGTATGATGCTAGGAGCAACCATCGGTGCTTTAACCGGTTTGCTAATTGCTCCGCGCACAGGACGCGAAACTCGTAAACTTTTGAAAAAGTCTGCTGATGCCATCCCAGAATTAGCGGAAGATTTATCAACAAGTGTACAAATTCAGGCAGATCGTCTGTCTGCTAACGCATTACGTAACTGGGATGAAACTTTGGATAGACTCAAAGAAGCGATCGCAGCTGGCATTGATGCTAGTCAGCGCGAAAGTCAAGTTTTGCATCGGCAAACAACCGAAGAAGACTCAGATTCAATTCCCCAGCCTTTGGAACGCTCATAGATAGCATAAGCCGTGATTGACCCCCTATTTTGGTTGGGACTGTCCCTACTCTTAGTCGCCGCCAGCTTAACTGCTGTTTTAGTGGCGGCCATACCCGCATTGCTAGAAGTAGCCCGCGCCGCCCGCAGTGCCGAAAAGTTGTTTGATACCCTATCGCGGGAGTTACCACCTACTTTAAATTCTATCCGCACCACTGGTATCGAAATCACTGACTTAACTAATGATGTCAGTGAAGGTGTCAAAAGTGCTAGTCAAGTCGTTCAACAAGTTGATCAAAGCATTGATGGTGCAAAAAAACAAGCCCAAAATCTTCAAGTTGGGACTCGTAGCTTTGCAGTTGGGATAAAAACTGCGTGGAAGACCTTTGTGCGTCAGAAATCCTCTAAGCGCACAGTAGAACGTTTACCAATTACCGAAAAACCACAGCTAACATTACGAGAACGAGAAGCCTTACGCCAGGAAAATCGCCGCACCAAAACCGAAGCCTATCGTTCTAATAATGTTTCTAATTGGGATAATAATTCTGAAGATGACAACTATCTTTCTTAAGTTGAGATCAACAGGATTTAGTATGAATTTAAATCCCAAAAACTGATCAATAAAACTGTAACCTATAACCTCTCACCTGTAACCTGTAATCTGCTATATCAATTTTTAGAGTCTGTAGTTATAGTTGTGGAATTGGTTTGAGCCAAAATGGTATCGTTACCAACTTGGCCGTTACTGTCAGTAGCTGTAAATGTTCTAGTATTAATTGTCATCTGCTCTTTATCATCCCTATTCTGCCCAGGGGAAGGTAGCCAGTATGCTAAAACGCTAGTCACCCCACCCCAGTAGAGTGCTGTATTCTGATCATTACTTGGTTTTGACACCAATTGAAAAATACACAGTCCCAACACCACAGCACTAAAAGCAACTTGTACACCAAATCTCCAAGCACTCTGATCAAAATTTTGTCTTGGTTGATTTCTCCTGGGGTCAAATGAATTTGTCATAATATCCTCAAAAGATAAATTTCATCCTCAAGTAAGCTTTAATACTACTTATGAGTAGTAAGTTTTTTTACAACTATATGCTAAGTTACAAGCTTGTGTAAGTTGGTTTCGGAAAAGTTAAACGTAAACTTTTGCTTACTGACAGGAAAATTTTTAATCAGCCAAGAAAATCAGGTTATGGGCGGTTGATGCGGTTGATCAGCCAAAGCGATGCCACTAATCCAGCAAAGTGGGCGGAAACGGTGTTAGTGTTTGCCTGAACTACCAACATATCCAAACCACTAATAATCCGCGTTGGATCAAAAAATTGTGTAGTGATGGCTTGGGGAGAGATTGATCTAGCTACCAAAGTCCCAACGATCGCCTGCGCTCCTAAAAGTGTTACCAAAGTCCCAATCAAATTTATCCACAAGCCTAAGCGTAATACTTGTACAGTTTCGATTTTGCGTGGGCGATTACTGGGATTTGAAGATTCTAGTTGTCTGCCAATTCTGGTGTAGCGAAAAGCAATATAAATACCCGCACCCAACACAATTAACCCACAGACAGCCAGAAATACTCCAAATCCAGTCCCTGGATTATTACTAGGGCTACCGGCTCTTTGGGAGAAAATAGCAAACAATAACACAATGATGCTGGAAACTACCCCTAGCACTAGCTGAATCCAAAAACTAATCCAACCTATGAGACGGAATGTTTGAGCGATCGCTCGCAGGGCATCGGAATTTTGCGACATACTAATTAATATACTTAGCACTTGCTAGATTTGCTTAGGACTTACGCAGTGAGACCAAAAATCAAGGGTTTGGGCGAGTCTGGGGTGTACGGGTATCAGGGTGTATGTATTCAAAACCCTTACACCGTTCGGCTGGCGCTCACGGCGAAGCTCCTTCACCCATTCTTCACAGATCATCTTAGTGCGTAAGTCTTATTACTATCACACTTACCAGATGACCTATGAGTAGCTCAAGTAGAACTTTGTCATGAAAGAAAATTTACAGACAAAATCGCATTTTACTTGTAAAATTTCTTCGATGGCATTTTATGCTTATGCAGTTCTAATCGGCTCGGCATCATTTGACACCAATTACAGTGGCTATGCCTCTGTCTTTCTTGCTCCTCACCACACTGCCTAGAGCTTAAATAGGAGGGTATATCTTACACTCCTTAGAGTTTCGCTTGTATCCCATGACTTTATCTGCGTGGGGCATATTTGTTTTACTTTTTTTACGTTGACGCTTTGACAATCCTGCCTAGTGTCTCTGTATGAATGCTTACTTTTAGTAGTACTACATACGGAACACAAGGATGATAAACCCCACACTAGGGCATTTTTTTAGCCATTCACCAACCATGAAACTTGAGGATATATATCAATTCTTTGAAAATCCTCCGCCAACTTACCTCTGTCAGGAACTAGCAATTTGTTACATACTGTCTGTCTTACTGCAAGGTGAATCCTACGGCACCGAGTTAATTCAACGTTTAGAAACTGAGTATCCAACCTATCGGCTTTCAGATACCGTGCTTTATAGTGCGATCAAATTTCTGGAAGACGAAAGGGCAATTAATGGGTATTGGAAGAAACTCGAAGGACGAGGACGACCGAGGCGGATGTACCAAGTTTCTCCAGAATGGCAAGTTCAAGCGCAGGATTTAACACGTCTTTGGCAAGAGTACATCAACGGGAGGACAAATTAACTAATAATTAATAATGAATAAATCTCCTCCCGTTAAACACTAACAATCAGTTATGGATACTGCTATTCTGCCATCTACGTTTCTGCTCACCTTGTTGTTATTAGTTGGGTTGTTTTTCTTTATTCGTGCTGCTACCAAAGACCGCACAGAAACGGCTCAACTAATATCTGAGCAGGACGAAGCTGTATTAATGCCTCAATTACAGGATTATTTCCGTTCCCGGTCTTACCGAGTGGCAGAGGTAGACCGAGATCAAAATCAAGTCACATTTGAGGGTTTTGTCCAACCCAGCTTATTTTTAGCAATTTTTTTAACCCTACTTGCAACTGTAGGTTTAATTTGTTTATCTTTTGTTTTGTCACTGCTTCTGCCCAACATAAGCAGTTTTTTTCTGGGAATAATTCTGTTAGCACCTTTGAGCGGTCTATTTTATTGGAAAAAAGCAGGAAGAACCGAGAAAGTCTTACTTCATCTGCAAAAAGCTAATCAAGATGAACCCAACTCTCCGGGTAAGATTACTGTAACTGCCCATCGAGATGAACTGATTGAGTTACAGAAGGCACTCAACTTAAAGCTGAGTGATTAAATTTTGTTTTTTAAGCTGTTTCTAGTGATTCACAAAGAAGAAATAAACAATAGGGAGTAGGAAAGAGGATTTGTGGGATGTAAGTTTTCTCTGTAACGAAACGTTTGAGAGAAAAATGTATCTTGTAACGTAGCCTTCCAAAGCAAAGTACAACTCTACTGTTGCTTTTAGATGCTCTTAATCACTCTTTCTCACTCCCTGATGTGTATTAGTTGATGATTCAACTCATACAAACCAAATTGGCTTGAATCAAGTTGTTTGTCCAACTGCCTGGACTACCCTCTACTGGCAAATCAGGCCCAAATTTAAAAAAAATTGAAAATTTTGCATAAACTGAGCAACTTTGCCAGTTAAATGAATATTCAGAACACATTCAACAACGTAAAAGTACCAATTCAAGTTCAACGTGCAGCTACTGCCACAGGTTCTGAACCAGCCGGAGCTTCTAACGTCCGTAGGCTGGGAAACAAGAAATGGTTTTCTTCTACGTATTGAGCTCCAAACAGACCTTTTTCTGCCCAGAAATATCGGTCTGTTGTGTGTTCATTGCGCTTTACGAGTAGCAGAGCTGGTGGCAAGATCCCTTCAGCCTGAATGAATTTCCGTGCTGCTGTCACAGGTTTTTCTTCGCCGCTTTCGATGCTATATTGAGGCACATGCTCTAAAATCCGCCGTCCTTCCTGGCGACGACGACTCTTCCGTTTCCGTCTCCTTGCCAACCTATTTTCCTCCTCTTTCAAGCTATTAGATTGTAGTGATAGCTACAAAATCCGTCGTAATTATAAAAGTTCTAGTTCAAAAAATCAAGAGTTTATAAACTTTTAATACAATAAAAATAATTTTTCTGAAGGCAAATAAATCACACAACTAGTAAAGTACACAATTTCTTTATTTGTACCATTATTTTAGAAGCTTTCGTTAAGCTTGATAAAAAGAGAGTTAGAATCAAGCAGATTCTTGAAGAAAAATTCAGGAGCCAGTATTCAGGAGTCAGAATTAATTATGAGTGAACCAGACCTGCCACTAATTCTAGATGTAGCCTTCCTGAAGGGTAAACCAGCAAATCTTAGATTTATGTGGAGTTTCACTGTCATTCACCTGTCAGTTACACTCAGTGTAGATTCTGTATTCTGACTCCTGAGTTCTGAGTTCTTTGTTGTCGAAAATTCCTTCAAAGCCTGTGATCCTGAGCAAGAAATGAAAAATGTTAATGTCTGCTAGTTCAGATTTTGTGGCTTTATGCCGAGAACAAATAACATTGTTAGCCCAAGGTTTGGGAGCTTCTTTAAGTGTGGTGTATTTAACACAAGAATTGGTAGAAGCGCCAACAACTGAGGCGAAACTTATTCCTGTGGTTGTTTATCCAGAAACCGCAGGATTACCACCTGAAGAAGAAAATACGGAAGTAAAAGCACGCAAACAGTTGCAAATTAGTAATATTTTGCTACTACCGCAACAGCAAAAAAGGTTACTAACCGCAGCTACAGAATCTCCGACTGATACAGAACAACCTAATTTCCAACAAGAGTATTTGCTGAGTGGACACCAGATTGTTATGCCTTTAGTTCATGAAGGTGTGATGATGGGATTACTGGTAACATGCAGAGAAGACCGGGCTTGGAATCAACAAGAGCAAAATACAATTCAAAAGATAGTTCAAACTTTGGCGATCGCTTGTGTTTTAGATCAGCGTCGCGCTTGGTTGCAACAGCAGCTACATCAACAACAAGTTCTGCAAGAACAGCAACGAGATTTATTAGATAACTTGCTGCACCAATTTCGCAATCCCTTGACAGCATTGCGGACTTTTGGCAAATTGCTATTTAAAAGACTGCGCCCAGGCGACCCAAACCGAGAAGTAGGGGCGAGTATTGTCCGAGAAAGCGATCGCCTCAAAGAATTATTGCAACAATTTGAGCAAGTTATTGACTGGTCAGAATTGGATGTAGCACCAAGGGCATTACCAGAAAATGAAGTGTTTGTAGAAGCAACTGTCCAAGCAGAACCTAAACCGATTTTATTATTGCCAGGTACAGGCGAACAAGCCACGGATTGCTCTTTAGCTGATTTATTAGCACCATTATTACTATCAGCCAAAGCGATCGCTCAAGAACGACACCTGAAAATCAAAACTGATATTCCGAAAAGCTTACCTTTGGTGCGTGTTAATCTTAAAGCCTTACAAGAGGTATTGAATAACATTATTGATAATGCTTTGAAATACACACCCAAAGGCGGCAAAATTTTCATCCAAGTAGGTCAAACAAGAGATAGCTTTTTGGGTGTTGCTATTAGTGATACTGGGCCAGGAATCCCCCAAGAAGACATAGCACATTTGGGTGAAAGACATTACCGGGGTGTACAAGCCCAAACAGAAATTCCCGGTACAGGCTTGGGACTAGCGATCGCAAAACAATTAATCGAGCAAATGCAAGGTGAAATTGAAGTTTTCAGCCCCGCAATTACAACCGCGATCGCATCATCCGATGCACCAGGAACTACATTTATTATTTGGTTGCCAATTAGTCAAATGAAGTATGAAATGTGAAGTATGAAGTATGAAATGGGAAATTTTCTCCTTCATAACTTTGACTAAACTCTACACTAGCCCCTAGCGCCTTTCACACTATCTCACTGACACCAACAGATTTTGATTAATGGTCATTTCTAAATCTGTGTTGGGGTTAATGGCGATTAAATCAACACTGTTGCGACCGAAGAACAAGCCAATTAAACCACCGATCGCCCCACCACCGAGAACTTCTTCGGTTGCGATCGCGCGATCGCCTGTCACCGCAGATACCGCCGCCGCCGCCGCCGCACCTAAGACTGTATTGGTAATAATGGCTCTTGTACTAGTACCTTTGTTGACTGTTTCGGTTTTGGTAATCACATCAGAAGTAGCAGCAATTTGATACTCCTGACCTGTGGTTAACACTAGTTTTTGTCCTACGAATTGCGAACCGCCTTTGGCTGGTTTGAGTTGACCAACAACTTGACTACCAGCCGGAATTACCACAGTACCATCTTGGGTAACTACGTTTTGGTCAACAGTCAGTGTTAAAGGCGCAGTCTCATCTTTAGTTACCAAGATTTTTTTCGCTTGGTCATACTTCACAGGGATAACAGTTCCTTGGGGAATTGTAATTGAGACGGGTGTAGGTGTTGTGGGTTGAGACGCAACTATATAAGGTGAGTTAATTGCCGAAGCTTGATTAGAACTCACCAAGGCTTGGTAAATAAAAGCTGCTACTTGGGCGCGTGTTGCAGTGGCATTTGGGCTGAGGAATTTAACATTAGGATAGTTGACCACAATTTGCTGTTCTGTCGCCGCCGCAATCGGACTACGGGCATAACTCGCAATTCCTGAAGCATCATTGAAGTATTGCAGAGTGCTTTCCACATTACCACTAGGGTTATATTCCAAACCATTAGCCAGGGAAACTAACACCTGTTGACGAGGAATCGCTTGATTCGGCTCAAAACGATTTCCAGGATATCCAGACAAGAACCCAATGGTATAAGCTTGCTGAATGGCGCTAGATGCCCAGAAATTGCTGGGTACATCTACAAAGTTGATTCCTTGTCGTTGTGGTGCTTTTGCAAAAGCCTTATTCACCATCGCGGCAAATTGAGCGCGGGTGACTGCTTCTTCTGGGCGGAAACTACCATCAGGAAAACCTGCAATTACACCCCGTTGTGACAATTCTTGAATAAATTGTGCTGCCCAATAATTAGAAGAAACATCTGTAAAAGTAGTTTGAGCTAAAGAAGGTGTAGCAGTTATAAAAGGTGCGACAGCGCCAGCAGTAATGGTCAAAGCCATGATTGCAGCAGTTTTAGATTGCCAACGATTTAAAGTAAACATTAATTTATGCCTCTTTACATTTATTTTGTTTCTGTTAATTACTTAGACCATTTTGGATATAAAAAGTTTCTATTATTTGATATTTTTGGGGAATATTTTTAGATTTAAGTTGCTGAAATAAATAGGTAATAAGTCATAGTATTTATGTGTCTGATTCATTACTTATTCCAGATGACATATTAGGAGTTAATGGTTATTTATCTCCGATATTTTTATCGATAAAAATGAAGCGATCGCCCAGACGTTGACACAGGCGATCGCTGATAGCATGATTAAATTCACGATGGAATTTTAGTTAATAGGTATTATTTCGAGAAATAACTAAATTGCTGGTCAGTGTGATGTCCAAATCTTCTTCAGGTCTGAGAACAAACACATCAGCTTGGTTTTTCCGCAATAGCACACTCGCAGCAGCGCCAACCGCACCACCAGCCACAGGTTCTAACACTTCTATCCTTCTGTTACCAGTTAACAATGAAATAACAGTGGCCGCACCTGCACCAATAGCTGCATCGGTTAAAATTTGTCCAGTATTAGCACCTTTGCTGATTCTTTCTGTTTCGGTAATTGTGCGAGAATTCGCATTAATTGGTAATCTGCGACCAGAAGGAAAGACGAGTTCGGAAGCAACAAATCTCACACCCTTGCTATTATCACTATTTCTGTTGTTGGAGGAACTTCTGCCGTATAAATCGACAGGTTCTAATCTACCAACCACTTCAGTTCTAGCAGGAATTAAGACATTTCTATTTCTATCGATGATGTCGTTAGCTATTCTCAGCTTGATGGACATACTTTCGCCTGGGGTGATCACGATTTTTTCTTTTTCGTAAGTTACAGGCAAAGTTACATTAGCAGGAATTGTAGTTGAGCGTGATTGCCCAAGATTATATTGCGCTTGGGCGGGAGCTAATGCAATCATAGGAGCGATCGCACCTGCTGTAGTTAAGGCCATTGCCATGAATGCAGCAGTTCCAGATTTAAGCCGATAAAGGTGTGTCATAACAAAATTTACGCTTATGTGTGTGACCTGTGTAATGACGATGGGTTACTGAGATTGTTTCTGACTAATCGTGGAACTATCTCTCGGCATATTCCGTAGGTAAGACTGATTGCATGACGAGGAGTATTTGCTATGGTTCCACAAAATTTTACACTTTTAAAATATGTTGCTCACCCAAGATTTTGATACTTCTAATTGACGCAAATTTACTAAATTTGTTCCATCATCATTTTGTTTTACATTTTATAGGACTCATATTTGATTTGGGAAAAAAATCAGTACACTCAGATCAGGCTGCTTTCCTACTCCCTACTCCCCATTCCCTACTCCCTGCCTACACAAATAGATTCAGAAATCAAATCGGATTCCTATATATCTAAAAATAAAAGTATTTACACCATCATATAATATACAAAATTTGACAAATATATCTTGTCAAAGTATTGCAGAAATGCTTACAACAAGGCATTTACTTAGACATTAATGGTAAGTTTATGCAAGTAGTCAAAATAATTGATGCCTACAATCACGGTGCAGTAGATTATGAACAGATTATGCTGCGCTACTGGCACATTGAGCGTCAACCACTAATTGATTCTCTACAACTTCAACTTGGACAAACTGTGCTGGATGCTGCTGTCGGCACAGGATTAAATCTTCCGGCTTATCCCCCAGGTGTGAGCGTTGTGGGTGTAGATTTATCTGAAAAAATGATCAATGAAGCCCAGAAAAAAACTGTCGCCGCAGATATCACTTTTAAAGTTGCTGATTTGCTAAATTTGGATTTTGCTGATAATAGCTTTGATGCTGCTGCATCGGGTTTTACACTGTGTGTTGTCGCTAATCCTGTACGCGCTTTGAGTGAAATTTTACGTGTTACAAAATCCGGTGCATTAATCGCAATTCTCGATTATTGTAAATCACGAGATCCAGAGATTGAGAAATGGCAAGAATTAATCTATGATGCCGCTTTAGAATTAGGTTTTCCTACAGGCAAGATTAAGTGGAATGCGTTGATGGATTACGATGAATTGATTTATCACAGCAAGTTGCCGATTGAGGTACTTCAAGATGAGCGTATCGAAAATCCCAACCCGTTTTTATGTGGTTGTCAATTACTGCTGCGAAATTTGAAGGGTTAGGTTCAATAAATATATAGCAGCCCTAATTGAGAAATGAACAAAAGAGACAAGGTAGATAAGGTAGAGAGATGTTTGTATATCATTCAGGATTGCTATATAGCAATTCTATCTGAGTTGTGAAAAAGTATTCTTTTTAACGAACCGCAAAGGGCGCATAGACGCGATAGCGGCTTCCCGAAGGGTAGGACACAAAGAAAGAGAAAGAGGAAAAGAAAGAGATTTCACAAATGATTTAGGATTGCTATAGTAGAGACTTTGTATACAAAGTCTCTACAGTAAAAATAAATTGTCTCTCAAGCTTACATCTCTTTATTAACAAAATAATTTGTGGCGTTGCTGAATCGAGGTATGAATTTAAATGTAGAGACGTTTCATGAAACGTCCCTACAAGGGTTTTATCAGAAAACAAATTGATTTTCATACATGAAATCAGCAACGCCTAATTTGCCAGAAGGGAAAAACTTGCTCATCATATTGTTAATTTTCGTAAAATTACGGACTTAAAGACTAGAATACTGATATCTACCTAGCTAAACTATCTAGAGTGCATCTGTACTGCTTGTTGATGAAAACCTAGATGTGGCGCTATTGCCTCAATGATTCCAGTACAACTTATCCTCAAAAACTTCCTTAGTTACCGTGATGCTACTTTAGATTTTCGTGGTTTGCATACGGCTTGTATTTCTGGTTCTAATGGTGCGGGTAAATCGTCTTTGCTTGAGGCGATTACATGGGCAATTTGGGGTGAAAGTCGTGCTGCTGTTGAAGATGACGTGATTCACGCCGGGGCTAAAGAAGTCCGCGTTGATTTCACGTTTCACATTAACCAGCAACTTTATCGCGTCATTCGCACCAGAATTAGAGGTGCAACCAGTGTTTTAGAATTTCAAATCGAAACGCCTGCTGGTTTTCGTCCGTTGACTGGTAAAGGAGTACGGGCAACACAGGACTTGATTTTAGAACATATCAAACTCGATTACGATACTTTTATTAATTCTGCTTACTTGCGTCAAGGTCGTGCGGATGAATTTATGTTGAAGCGCCCGACAGAACGTAAGGAAATTTTGGCAGAGTTGTTAAAACTCACCCAGTATGATGATTTGGAAGAACGGGCGAAAGAATCTTCCCGACAATATAAAGCGAGGGCGGAAGAATTAGAGCGTTCTTTGGAAGCGATTAAAATTCAGCTGCAACAGCGAGAATTTACAGAAGCGCAACGGGTAGAATTAGAAGCCGAACTGAATCAGCTTCAACAGGTGCAAGCTTTTGAGAATATTCAATTACAAAGTTTGCAGGTTGTCCAGCACCAGCGACAAAATTGGGAACAACAACTGAGCTTTGTAAGGCAACAATATCAAAATTTAACCCAAGATTGCGATCGCCTCCACCAAGAACAATCATCTGTTAAAACCCAACTGGCAGAGTTAGCCGCTATCTTAGATCAAGAAGCAGAAATTAAAAACGGTTACGCCCATTATCAAAGTCTCCAATCTCAAGAAGAAGCTTTTGCAGCTAAATTTGAACAACACACCCGCGCCACAACATTGCGTCAACAAAAGCAGCAACAATTAACTCAGCAAATTCACGAAATTGAAAGACAACTCCAACAAGTCCAAGCCCAACTGGAAGCCTTAGCACAGCAAGAACAGGAAATTCAGCACACCCTCAGTAAATCAGGCGAAGTCGAAGCCGCATTAGGACAACTCAACGCCGCCCGTCGTCGGGTGACGCAGTTGGATGAATTACAGATGCAGGTTTCGCCTTTATTGCAACATCGTCAAAGTTTGCAAACTTATTTAGATAGAATCCAAGCTAGTTTAGTCGCCAGATTAGAACAAATTCAAGCTACAGAAAATCAACTACAACGCGCCTCCCAACGCCACCCGGAATTGCAACAAGCGGTGATGGCGGTGGCGATGCAAATTGAACAAATGGAGAAAGAGCGGGTTTATCTGCAACGGGTTCAAGAAAAAGGTCAAGAAAGAAGGCACTTTATTGAGCGCCTGCAAGGGCAACAACGAGAATATGAGAGGTTATTAGGCGAATTAGACCAAAAATTACAAATGCTCCGCAATCCTGATGCAATTTGCCCATTGTGTGAACGTCCATTAGATGAGCATCATTGGAATCGGGTTGCTGATAAAACTAAATCGGAGTACAAGGAAACTGAGGAGCAATTGTGGGTATTTCGTGAGCAATTAGCTTGTACAGACAGAGAAATTCAGGCTTTGCGGCAAGAATACCGGGCAATTTCCCAAAAATTGTCCCCTTATGATTCTTTGCGAGAACAACGCGGACAATTAGCCGCCCAACTAGAATCAACCAGCGATGCAGAAGAACAGTTAGAACAACTGGCGCAGGAAAGACAACATTTAGAGCGATCGCTCCAAGTGGGTGATTATGCCCAAGATAAACAGCAAGAACTGAGAAAATTAGACGAATATCTGCAACAATTAAATTACAATGAGCAAGACCATGCCTTAGCACGGAGTGAAGTCGAAAGATGGCGCTGGGCAGAAATTAAACAAGGGCAAATTAAAGACGCACTCAAACGCCAAACTCAATTAGCCGCCCGCAAGCCAGAATTACAAGCAACTATCGCCCAATTACAAACCAGAATTCAGCAAGAACACACTGATTCTGAATGCGCCCAACAAATTAACGCCCTAGAGCGTCAAATTACAGAAATTGGTTATAGTGCAGAGCAGCATAATAACCTACGTCAAGCCGTCCGCCAAAGCCAAGGTTGGCAGTTACGTTATCAACAATTACTCTCAGCCCAACAGCAGTATCCCCAATTGCAAGAGAGATTACAAGAACTAGAAGCGGCGAAAACTACTCGGTTAAACGAACGACAACAACTCGCCAGCCAAATTGATGAAATTGTCCAACAACTAGCCCAGTCTGCCAACCCGATTGAGCAAATTCAAGCTTTAGAACAGCAATTAGCTATCCGCCGCCGACAACTCGATGAACAAATCGCCAAATTAGGGCGTTTAGAACAACTCGCCCATCAATTAGAAACCTTGCAAGTGCAGTATGAAGAACAACAACAACAACTGCAAGCTTGTAAAAAACAGTACCGTGTTTACCATGAGTTAGCTTTGGCGTTTGGTAAAAATGGTATCCAAGCACTGATGATTGAAAACGTACTACCCCAACTAGAAGCTGAGACAAATCAGTTATTAGCGCGGTTGAGTGCCAATCAATTGCATGTACAATTTGTTACGCAAAAAGCAGGCAGAAGCGGCAAATCTACTAAGAAAAATGCCAAATTGATTGATACCTTAGATATTCTAATTGCCGATGCCAAAGGAACCCGCGCTTATGAGACTTACTCTGGTGGGGAAGCCTTTAGAATTAACTTTGCCATTCGGTTAGCAATGGCGAAATTATTAGCACAAAGGGCGGGTGCGGCGTTGCAACTGTTAATTATCGACGAAGGCTTTGGTACACAAGATGCCGAAGGATGCGATCGCCTGATTGCTGCCATAAATGCGATCGCTGCTGATTTCGCCTGTATCCTTACCGTCACCCACATGCCCCACCTCAAAGAAGCCTTTCAAGCCAGAATTGAAGTGCATAAAACTCAACAAGGTTCACAGGTAAGGTTGTCGGTTTAGTTAACAGTAGAAAATAAAAATTAGCGATCGCTATCCTAAACCATTTGTGAAATTTCTATATCTCTTTCTTCTCTTTCTTTGTGTCCTACCCTTCGGGAAGCCGCTATAGCGTCGATGCGTTCTTTGCGGTTCGTTAAAAATAATATTTTTCACAACTTTCAGATAGGATTGCTATGCTATTTAATATTTTTTATCAAAAGTAATATTTCTTTAATAACATTATCTTTTCTAAACCAAATTCTGTAGTGAATTTCTGGCATTTGTCATAAATGGTTTAAAAAAATCTTAAAACTAGCGAGTCATGTTGGTTACATCTGCTACTCTCTCAAGCAGGAGATATTCGGGAATTATTTATCACTCACTAAAAATTTTCGCACCAGCGATCGCAACAACAAAGTACAAGTTTTTCCTGATTGGCGCTGGAAAAAATTTGTCATGAGTAGGATGGCCGTTATTGCATAGACCACTACACTAGCTTACGAAACAAGGTCAAAATCCTGTTGTATACGGAAATTTGTTATGACTTTAGCAATCTCTCCACAAACAAAGCCTTTAACAGACGAAGAATTGCAGAAAATTAACGCCTACTGGCGGGCGGCGAACTATTTGTCAGTAGGGCAAATCTATCTACTAGACAATCCACTGCTGAGAGAAACCCTGAAAATCGAACACGTCAAACCCCGACTTTTAGGACATTGGGGAACAACACCAGGGCTGAATTTGATTTATGTCCATCTCAACCGCATCATTAAAAAATATGATACGGACATCATTTATATTGCTGGCCCTGGTCATGGTGGCCCTGGCTTAGTAGCGAACACCTACCTAGAAGGAACTTACAGCGAATATTATCCCAACATTTCTCAAGATGCTGAGGGAATGCAGCAGTTGTTTAAACAGTTTTCTTTCCCTGGTGGGATTCCTAGCCATGTCGCCCCCGAAACCCCTGGTTCAATTCACGAAGGTGGGGAATTAGGTTATGCCTTAGTTCATGCTTACGGTGCAGCTTTCGACAACCCTGATTTGATTGTGGCGGCAGTTGTAGGTGATGGTGAAGCCGAAACCGGGGCTTTAGCTGCTAGTTGGCATTCTAATAAGTTTCTCAACCCTGTAAATGACGGGGCAGTTTTGCCGATTCTGCACCTCAATGGGTATAAAATTGCTAACCCCACAGTGTTGTCACGGTTAAGCGACGAAGAATTAGAAAGCTTATTTGTGGGCTATGGCTATAAACCTTACTTTGTCGAAGGTTCTGAACCCACAGACGTGCATCAACAGATGGCAGCAACCTTAGATACAATCATTTCCGAAATTCAAAACATCCAAAGAGAAGCCCGCGTACATGGATTTACAGAACGTCCACGCTGGCCGATGATTATTTTGCGAACTCCCAAAGGCTGGACAGGGCCAAAAGAGGTTGATGGCAAGAAAACCGAAGATTTTTGGCGATCGCATCAAGTCCCCTTTGGAGCGATCGCTCAACAGCCACAACATTTAAAATTACTCGAAGACTGGATGAAGAGTTACAAACCCGAAGAACTCTTCGACGCAAACGGTAAACTCATTCCCGAACTCGCCCAATTAGCCCCCACAGGCCTGCGGCGGATGGGCGATAATCCCCACGCCAACGGCGGTATCTTGTTGCGTGATTTGCGAATGCCCAACTTCCAAGATTATGCCGTACATATTCCCCAACCCGGCAAAGTCGAAGCAGAAGCCACCAAAGTCACAGGCCAATTCCTCCGGGATGTGATGAAACTCAACCTCGACAGCCGGAATTTCCGCGTTTTTGGCCCTGATGAAACCGCCTCCAATCGTTTAGATGCCATCTTTGAAGTCACTGATAGAACTTGGGTTTCCAAAATCCTGCCCGAAGACGAACACCTCTCACCCAACGGTCGGGTAATGGAAATTCTCAGCGAAACCAATTGTCAAGGTTGGTTAGAAGGCTATCTCCTGACTGGTCGTCATGGATTCTTCTCCTGCTACGAAGCATTTATCCATATCATTGACTCCATGTTCAACCAGCACGCCAAATGGTTGAAAACCACTCGCCATATTTCCTGGCGCAGACCAGTTGCTTCCCTAAATTACTTACTCACCTCTCACGTTTGGCGACAAGACCACAACGGCTTCTCGCACCAAGACCCTGGTTTTATAGACCATGTAGTCAACAAAAAATCAGAAGTAATTCGCGTCTATCTTCCCCCCGATGCCAACACCTTACTTTCTGTAACCGACCACTGCCTAAGAAGCCGGAACTATGTCAACGTGATTATTGCCGGCAAACAACCAGCCTTGCAGTATCTGGATATGGATGCAGCCATTAAACACTGCACCAAAGGCATAGGCATTTGGGAATGGGCAAGTAACGACCAAGGTAGTGAACCAGATGTAGTCATGGCTTGTGCTGGGGATGTACCCACCTTAGAAACCTTGGCGGCTGTGGATATGCTGCGTCAATTCTTCCCAGACTTAAAAGTTAGGGTGGTCAACGTCGTTGATTTGATGACATTACAGCCAAAAAGTGAGCATCCTCACGGTTTAAGTACCAAAGACTTCGATACAATTTTCACAACCGATAAACCAATTATCTTCGCCTTTCATGGCTATCCTTGGTTAATCCATCGGTTAACCTATCGGCAAACCAATCATCAGAACCTCCATGTCCGTGGTTACAAAGAAGAAGGCACGACCACAACACCCTTTGATATGGTGGTTCTCAACGACCTCGATCGCTATCATCTAGTTATGGATGTAATTGATCGCGTGCCGAAACTAGGTTACAAAGCCGCATACATCAAACAACACCTGCAAGATAAGCTGATCGAACACAAACACTACATTTCCCAGTACGGCGAAGATATGCCCGAAATCCGCAACTGGCAGTGGCCGTATTAAAACAGTGAACAGTTATCAGTTATCAGTCAGTTCACTGTTTACTGATAACTGATAAAATCCCAAAACCTTAAAACATCTCTAACAAAATGCGTTTAGGTGTCTAAGACTGTCACGATCAGCTCAGTCAGACCAAAATTAACCCAGCTAAATGCCGCGCTGAAACGGAGAACAGACCTGGGTTGTTCTCAACTAGGAGGTTGAATTTTGACGAAGTTAAAAGTTGGTATTAATGGATTTGGTCGTATTGGCCGGCTAGTGCTGCGGGCTGGCATTTATAACCCTAACATTGAGTTTGTGGGGATTAACGACTTAGTACCACCAGATAACCTCGCTTACCTGTTGAAATATGATTCCACTCACGGTAAGTTTAAAGGCAAAGTGGAAGCCAAGGAAGATGGCATTGTCATTGATGGACATTTTGTTCCTTGTGTTTCCGTGAGGAATCCTGCGGAATTGCCTTGGGGTAAATTAGGCGCAGATTATGTAGTGGAATCTACTGGACTCTTCACTGATTATGAAGGCGCAAGCAAACACCTAACAGCAGGTGCAAAGCGCGTTGTTATCTCTGCCCCTACAAAAGAGCCAGACAGAGTTAAAACTTTGCTGATGGGTGTAAATCATCACTTATTCGACCCCAGCAAAGATTTAGTTGTTTCCAATGCCAGCTGCACTACAAATTGTCTCGCTCCCATTGCTAAAGTCATCAATGATCAATTTGGTTTAACCGAAGGCTTGATGACTACAGTACATGCCATGACTGCCACTCAACCCACCGTAGACGGCCCCAGTAAAAAAGACTGGCGGGGTGGTCGAGGCGCAGCCCAAAATATTATTCCTTCATCCACGGGTGCAGCAAAAGCAGTGGCTTTGGTATTGCCAGAATTAAAGGGTAAGTTAACCGGAATGGCTTTTCGCGTTCCTACCCCTGACGTTTCAGTGGTTGACCTCACCTTTAAAACTGCAAAAGCTACTAGTTACAAAGAAATCTGTGCAGCTATGAAGGAAGCTGCAACAGGTGAATTAGCCGGAATTTTAGGCTACACCGACGAAGAAGTCGTATCTACAGATTTTCAGGGTGATACTCATTCCAGTATTTTCGACGCAGGTGCCGGAATTGAGTTAAACTCCAACTTCTTCAAAGTTGTTTCTTGGTATGACAACGAATGGGGCTACTCGAACCGGGTGGTAGACCTGTTGTTATCGATGGCACAAAAAGAACAACTGTTGACTGTAGCAGCTTAATAAAGTCTGAAGTGTGAAGTATGAAGTATGAAATTTATACTTTAGCTTTCACACTTCAGACTTCATAAAAAAGTGTTTTTACATACATAAGGAGTGATATGAAGCACAAGTGATATAGATGCAGGCAATTCTGGAAAGCATTGATAGCGGTAGTCAGAAAGACTAGGAAATTTCAAAAGTACTAATACTTTTGACTTTTGGTTTTTTACTTTTGACTTCTCCGGCAAAGCCGGAGTGCCTCCTGCCTCCTGCGCTATATCGCAATATAGACCCGAACCCTAATCCCTATGCGTCGAACCAAAATTATTTGCACTGTTGGCCCTGCTAGTTCTGCACCGGAAAAACTACAAGCCCTTGTAGAAGCTGGGATGAATATAGCGAGGTTAAACTTTTCACACGGCGCTCATGAATTTCACGGACAAACGGCTAAATATTTACGGCAAATTAGTGCCGATCGCCAAAAGCCAGTGGCAATTATGCAAGACCTTTGTGGCCCGAAAATTCGTCTAGGAGTTTTACCACCCGAAGGACTAAATGTCGAAGCTGGGGAAGAAGTCACATTTGTTTTGCAGGACAAAGGCAATAGTATCGACGAACTGCCTTTACCCTTGCCGACTTTGTTCGCAATGGTTAGACCAGGGGAACCGATTTTAATTAATGATGGACGTGTAAAGTTAATTGTCACCGATCGCGATGCCGATAAAATTCGGGCGTTGGTGAAAATTGGCGGGTTAATTTCCACCCACAAGGGCGTTAATCTGCCAGAAACACCATTACCCGTAAGTTCAATCACCGAAAAAGACTTGATGGATTTACGCTTTGGCATCCAGATAGGTGTAGATTTTGCGGCGGTTTCCTTTGTGCGATCGCCCCAAGATTTAGAACCTGCCCAACGGATGATTGAAGCTGCTGGGGCTGCAATTCGTTTAATTGCCAAAATCGAAAGACCAGAAGCAGTTGAGCGTTTTGACTCCATCTTACAAGTTGCTGACGGCATTATGATTGCCCGTGGCGATTTGGGAGTAGAAGTGCCAATTCACGAAGTTCCCCTGATTCAAAAGGATATTATTCGCCGTTGTAATCAGGCTGGTAAACCCGTGATTACTGCTACCCAAATGTTGGAGTCAATGATTAGTTCACCAGACCCCACCCGCGCCGAAGCCACCGACGTGGCTAACTCCATTTTGGATGGTACTGATGCCGTCATGCTTTCTGGAGAAACAGCCGTTGGTCAATATCCTGTAGCGGCGGTGCAAATTATGCACAACATCGCTGTACGGACAGAACAAGCTTTGCAAGAAGGTGGTAAACATTCCTGGTGTCACGAAGCAGGTAGTCTCAGTGTTACCGAATCGGTGGCTGAAGCAGTATGTCGCATCGCTTATGAAACAGGCGCAAAGGCAATTCTTTGTAATACCACCTCTGGTAGTACAGCTAAATTAGTGTCCAAATACCGTCCTTCCGCGCCGATTATTGCCCTCACCCCTGATGAAAATTCCTATCGCCAACTAGCACTTTCTTGGGGAATTGAACCTATATTCATTCCCCCAGTTCACAATGCGGAGGAAATGTTTATCAACGTCGTCAACACAGTTGCAGACACGGGTTTAGTCAATGAAGGCGATAAAGTGGTAATTACTTCCGGCGTTCCAATTGGTAAATCAGGCACAACTAGTTTAATCAAAGTGCATTCTATTGGACAGCCGATTCTCGCTTGACGTAGCTAGAATAAGGCTGAGGCTTCGCTCAGTGAACAAAGCAAGCATTAAGAAAGATTGCCGAAATCAGAATTTTAGCGACCGTAGAAAGTGTAAACACATAGGGGAATTAGGTAAATCCTACACAAATCACCATCGCGGAGTTGATTATGTCTAAAAATTTACTAGAACAGTTGCGCGAAGTTACAGTAGTAGTTGCTGATACTGGCGATATTAAAGCCATTGAAAAATTTACACCGAGAGACGCGACCACCAACCCTTCCTTGATTACGGCTGCGGCACAAATGCCAGAGTATCAGGATATTGTTGATCAGACTTTATTGCAAGCCAAAAAAGATGCTGGTGCAGGTGCAAGCAAAGCCCAAATTGTTTCTTTAGCTTTTGACCGCTTGGCTGTATCCTTTGGTTTGAAGATTCTGCAAATTATTCCTGGTCGGGTTTCTACAGAAGTTGATGCCCGTTTATCTTACGATACCGAAGCGACAGTTGCCAAAGGTCGAGAAATCATTGCTCAGTATAAAGCTGCTGGCATTGGCCCCGAAAGAATTTTGATTAAAATTGCTAGTACCTGGGAAGGTATTCGCGCCGCCGAAATTCTGGAAAAAGAAGGCATTCACTGTAACTTAACTCTGTTGTTCGGTTTACATCAAGCGATCGCTTGTGCTGAAGCAGGTGTTACCCTCATTTCCCCCTTCGTCGGTCGGATTCTGGACTGGTATAAAAAATCAACTGGACGCGACAGCTACCCATCTGCTGAAGATCCAGGCGTAGTATCTGTTACCACCATCTATAACTACTATAAAAAGTTCGGCCACAAAACCGAAGTTATGGGCGCAAGCTTCCGCAACGTTGGTGAAATCACTGAATTAGCAGGTTGTGATTTACTCACCATTTCTCCCTCTTTGTTGGGTGAATTGCAAGCCACCATCGGCGAACTACCCCGCAAACTTGATCCTTCTAAAGCCGCTTCTTTGGACATTGCCAAAATCTCCATTGACAAAGCCACCTTCGACAAAATGCACGCCGAAGACCAAATGGCTTACGACAAACTAGACGAAGGTATCAAAGGATTTACCAAAGCCTTAGAAGACCTGGAAAAACTATTGGCAGACAGACTATCTAGTTTAGAAGTAGCCGTCTAGCCATCTTCTTCCTTTTTTGTTGGATTAGAAGGAATAATTTAACAACAAGAATTCTGGATTTTTAATTCAGGATTCTTTTTTTTTAAATGAAACGGATTTTTTTGTAGAGATGTTGCAATGCAACGTCTCTACAGATTTTATGTTTATCACTATATGACTAATACTACAAGTATTAATTAATACAGATTTAACCAGTCATCAAATTCCCGATCTCCTGAAAATTGAGTATATTTTTGTTATATTGTGTCCGCTTAATTACTTACTAAAAACCATAAACCCCACCCCGCCAAAGCTAGGCTTTGTCTCCCCTCCCCGTTCACGGGGAGGGGTTGGGGGTGGGGTGCGATGATTGTCGCAATTATCACTAATTAAGCAAACTTGATATTATAAATATTTTTAACCGGGTAGTTGACTAGTATAAAATTATACTCTATCATTAAAGACATGAGAAAGGCGATCGCCCCTCACGCCAGAGTCTGCGATCGCCTTTCTTTAACCCATTATTCAGAGTCGATTATGATCATGGCACAAGAAAGAGAAAATCCCGAACATCCGCAGTCTGTTCCCCAGTCATTTCCGAAAAGAGAACGCATTAAACATTTATTGATTGGTTCTCCCAAAGCTGTCACCAGCACAATACATTACTTGCAAGCAGTGGGTTATGCCAATGTCGGTGATTGGAGTCCTTTACTATCCACAGATAACCCTGATGAAGTGATGAGTATTTTAATCCGCCAAATTTTAACCGCATAACTTGAAACCACAACCCCGATTTTTCTCTAGAGTCGGGGTTGTGTTTTGCTAAATCGTCTTAAAGATCCCCCTAAATCCCCCTTAAAAAGGGGGACTTTGATTCTAGCTTTAGGTTATGCGATCGCTTTGAACACCTGTCATTGCGAGGAGGAACGACGAAGCAATCGCAAAAACTACAGGATGATGGGATTACTTCGTTCCGCTATCGCTGCACTCGTAATGACAATTTATGGGGTTTATAACGTTTGAAACCCTTGCAGATAGTACTTGTGTGTACACCGTAGCCTTGGCAAGAGGGGTTGGGGGGATCACATAGTTTGAAAACAGTGCCAAGGGGGGATCAAAACCTTAACTGAACCGTATTGGTGTTTTGCTGATATATCAAACTTTTTCCTCACTCCTCAGTTTTTTCCTTCAATTGGGGATGCTGCTGCTCGGCATAAATTGTTAAAACCCCCGCCAGGGAATCTACCTCACAATCTTTGTATTGTTTACATCCTTCCACGACTTTGAGAGCTTGTCCCCAGTTTTTCAGGTTTGCTTGTGCTGCCGCAATGGCACTTAAGGCAGAGGCTTTGGAACTGGAATCGGTAATGTTATTGGCAGAGTCGAGGGCAGATTGCAGCAACTCAGCTGCTTTTTGTTGGTTGTTGAGTTTACTGTAGGCTGCGGCAATGGCGCTTAAGACAGAGGCTTTGTCACTGAAATCGGTAATGTTGTTGGCAGATTTGAGGGCAGTTTGCAGCAACTCAGCTGCTTTTTGTTGGTTGTTGAGTTTACTGTAGGCTGCGGCAATGGCGCTTAAGACAGAGGCTTTGTCACTGAAATCGGTAATTTTATTGGCAGAGTTGAGGGCAGTTTGCAGCAATTCGGCTGCTTTTTGTGGGTTGTTGAGTTTGCCAATGGCTGCGACAATGGCACTTAAGACATCGGCTTGGGAGTAGGATTCGGTAATTTTATTGGCAGAGTTGAGGGCAGTTTGCAGCAATTCGGCTGCTTTTTGTGGGTTGTTGAGTTTGCCAATGGCTGCGACAATGGCACTTAAGGCATAGGCTTGGGAGTAGGATTCGGTAATTTTATTGGCAGAGTCGAGGGCAGTTTGCAGCAATTCGGCTGCTTTTTGTGGGTTGTTGAGTTTGCTATATGCTTCGGCAATGGCACTTAAGGCATAGACTTTGTAACTGGATTCGGTAATTTTATTGGCAGAGTTGAGGGCAGTTTGCAGCAATTCGGCTGCTTTTTGTGGGTTGTTGAGTTTGCTATATGCTTCGGCAATGGCACTTAAGGCATAGACTTTGTAACTGGATTCGGTAATTTTATTGGCAGAGTTGAGGGCAGTTTGCAGCAATTCGGCTGCTTTTTGTGGGTTGTTGAGTTTGCTATATGCTTCGGCAATGGCACTTAAGGCATAGACTTTGTAACTGGATTCGGTAATTTTATTGGCAGAGTTGAGGGCAGTTTGCAGCAACTCAGCTGCTTTTTGTGGGTTGTTGAGTTTGCCAATGGTTTCGGCAATGGCACTTAAGGCAGAGGCTTTGTAACTGAAATCGGTAATGTTGTTGGCAGAGTTGAGGGCAGTTTGCAGCAATTCGGCTGCTTTTTGTGGGTTGTTGAGTTTGCCAATGGTTTCGGCAATGGCACTTAAGGCAGAGGCTTTGTAACTGAAATCGGTAATTTTATTGGCAGAGTCGAGGGCAGTTTGCAGCAATTCGGCTGCTTTTTGTGGGTTGTTGAGTTTGCCAATGGTTTCGGCAATGGCACTTAAGGCAGAGGCTTTGTTAGAAGATTCGGTAATTTTATTGGCAAGTTTCAACGCTTGAGGGAAATTTTGATCCTTGGCAAAGGCGGAAACAGCTTTTACTTGATGCTGAGGATTGTTAATTTGCTCACTGGCATTAGTCAACTGCCAGCGAATTTGAGTTAGTTGCCCCGGAATTGTATAGTTTAACCAGCCCCAAATGCCAATTACTAAAACGGCAATAAACCCAACTATCCCGAAATTCCGGTAAATTCGCTGCTTACTTTTGTGGATGAGCTTTTCTTTTTGCTTTTGCCTGTCTCCCCACATTAAATAAGATTTCTGCTGTTCAATTAACCACAACTCCCGCCAGCCTAATAAATAACGAGGATTTTGGTTACTATCTATCCAAATTTTTACTTGTTTATTGAGTAATTCATTGGCTTTATCTGCCTTGGGCAAAATCTTTCCTGATAGCTTCAGCACCGCCGGAATCATCCGTTCATGTGCCAATTGATAAGCAGTTTCTTCCTCTTGTTGCAAAGGCATAATTAAACGCTCTTGCTCTAGCCAACGCACTGCATCTTGGATATCTTTTGCCCCTATCGGCTTGAGTTTGTCTTGCAATTGAGCTAGAGTAAATGCCCCCGCCCGCGTCAAGCCATTGGAGTCGATTAATTCCAAAAGCAGCTTCATCACCGTTTCTTTTTGGGCTGATGTGGCTGATTGTTCGCGCAGGCTTAACAGTCCCTCAAGATATTGATATAATAAGCCTGCAAATCTGCCAATTTTATTCAAAGCATCTTTGTCAAATTTGCGGACTTTGGTTGTTTTTTGATCGCTAATTACTAAAGAAAGAATTTGAATATCTACAGGGGAAATCGGTTCATCAGATTTATCTTTGCCTCTATCGACTAACTCTTGTTCAACAAAGGTTTCTATATCTCGGCGGTCAAATTCTATATTTTCTGCTTTGGCAATTTCTTCTAAAACATTGGTTGCTTGTTCTACCGAGAATTTTTTTAACTTAATACTATTTCTGGAATCCAGGGAATAATTCAATACTTGTTGGAGTTCATGTTGTTGATAAAATAAATCTGAGCGAAAACTCATTAAAATCTTGACAGCAATTTCCTCATTGCCATACCAATTATTTAAGGCATCAATAAAAGGACGACGCGCATCTGCTGATTGATAATGAACAAAAAATTGCTCAAATTGATCAAAAAAGAGAATTAAGGGTTTTTGAACTGTGGCAATACTTTGATTCAGAACAGCAATCAAGTCTAATTTTTCAATTTCTGCGCTAGATAAATTTAAATTTAATTCTTTATTTAACGCCTTTTTCACCGTAATTAAGGGGTCTTTATCGGTAAACTGGATATAAATTCCCTGTGCGCCTTCTAGTTGCGGAATTAAACCTGCTTGTAAAAACGAGGTTTTGCCACATCCCGACTCACCCCACAAAATCCCTACGCGAAAGTTAGCATTATTGAGAATCCTTAAACAATTTTTAATATCTTGATGGCGCTGTAACTTACTAAAAATCTCTGCATCCTGTGAGGTAAAAGATAATAACCCTTTAATCGCCTGACGTTCTACAGGGTTTTGTGCTGCATTAGATAGGGATGGTTTAACGACAACAGCCACAACAACCGCAACGGTAAACATAATCCCGACAACGAGACAAATCCAAAAAAACCATTGGGAATTTTGTTCGCCTAAAAATTTAGCGATCGCAGCTCTCGACACCCAAGCGAGAATAATAGTAGCCAGAATCAGGGAAATCAGTTCAACCCATTTTTTGTCCCGAATCCATCCTGCTACTGTTTGTACAAAACCAGCGATCGCTTCTGTCGTTTGCTTAAGCGTCTCTAATATATTATTTATACTAAAAGGCGGCGTGGAGTCAGCCATAAGATAAATCTGCAATTTTATAAAATAAAATCAGCAGGTGGACGAAATTCACCAGAAAACCAAATCTCTCAAGTCCAATGTCTGCCTTGATTTAGCATCAAATTTATATTGTCCCCCTGCCTAAGTATAGCGGTATTTACGTAAGCGAAGCAACGAAAAAACGTGAAACCCCTCACCCCAGAACGGGGCTACCGTGTACACACAAATCTCCCCCTAAATCCCTGTTTTTAAGGGGCTTTAAGAGACTCTTAGATGGGTAGGTTAGGTAGAACGCAGTGAAACCCAACATATACAAAGCGTTGAGGTGTTGGGTTTCGTTACTCAAACCAACCTTCTATATTGAGAGAAGTAGTAGACCGTCCCAACCTTGGTCAAAATGGACAAAGCTAATTATTGCTTGTATTTACTGTTTACCTTTTCACTTTCTGCCTTCTGCTTCCTGCTTTAAAATGAAACCTGTGTAGAAAAAGCCTGTTGACCGGGAGACTGTTCATGACGGAGGCGCAAGGTGAAAAACAACTGTCGAGAATAGTTTTAAAAGGCTTCAAGTCTATCGCTGAGTGTGACGTTGAACTCTCCAGGGTGAATATTTTAATTGGGGCTAATGGGGCGGGAAAATCCAATTTTATCGGCTTCTTCCGTATGGTTCAGCAGCTGCTAGAAGGGAACCTGCAAGGTTTTGTCAGTCTCCAAGGTGGAGCGAATGCCTTACTACACTTTGGGCGCAAAACTACAGAAAAACTAGAGTTTCAGCTATATTTCGGCAATAATTTCTACTTTGCTACCCTTGAACCAACCCAAGATCATCGTCTGATGTTTACTTCAGAGTCTTTTTTGTGGAACTTGAATAGTGAGAGGGAAATAGGTAAAGGTCATTTCGAGACAATGGCGTTCTTCACGGCGTTCACTGATACAGAAACTAACGTTGATCAATATGGTTTGCCTGTGATGCAGATGTGGCAAGTGTATCATTTTCATGACACCAGCGACAGTGCCTATGTAAAACAGCCGCATGGTATCAATGACAATGTTTACCTGCGTCCTGATGCTCGTAACCTGGCAGCTTTTTTGTATCTTTTGCGTGAGAATTATCAGAAATCTTATCAGCAAATCGTTAAAACCATTCGGCTGGTTGCGCCTTTCTTTGGTAACTTTCTCCTACGTCCTTCCCCAAAAAACTTGATTGAACTGGAATGGTTTGAGCGGGGGCAAGATGTACCATTGAAGGCGCACTCACTTTCTGATGGAACGCTGCGTTTTATCTGTTTAGCAACGGTTTTTTTACAACCGGAAGAACTTCAGCCAGAAACAATTCTAGTTGATGAGCCGGAACTCGGTCTTCATCCTTATGCAATCAAGATTTTGGCATCTTTGATAAAGACTGTTTCTAAACAAGTGATTGTTTCTACCCAGTCTGTAGAATTACTCAACGAATTTGATGTTGCAGATGTAATTGTTGTTGACCGTTTGCAGGGAAAATCATTACTACGCAGGTTGGATGAGGAGAAGTTAGAGGAATGGCTAGAAGAATATAGTTTAGGCGAGTTGTGGAAGAAAAACCTCCTGGGTGGGAGACCTTCACGATGATTCGAGTCCATGTTTTCGTTGAAGGTCAAACTGAGGAAACGTTCGTGAAAGAAGTACTCTGCGAGTATTTTCAAGAAAAAGACATCAACCTCAACCCGATTTTGGTCAGAACAAGTTCTATAGGCAAAGGGGGTGTAGTAAGTTACGCCAAAATCAAGCGACAATTAGACCGTAAGTGCCGGGAAGATAAAAAAGCTTTCGTGACCACAATGTTTGATTTGTACGGCTTACCGAATGATTTTCCCGGAAGGGATTCTTTGCCAAATACTAGTGACCCATTCCAAAAAGTTGAATATTTAGAACAGGAGATGGGTCAGGATATCGGTCACACAAATTTCATCCCTAATTTGTTAGTTCACGAATTTGAGGCACTGCTGTACAGCCAGCCACAAGTATTTGCTGAGTGGTTTGATGCTAGTGTAGTTAGTATTTTACAAGGCGATCGCAATAAATTTCTTTCACCAGAACACATTAACGATGATCCTTTAACCGCTCCCTCAAAACGAATTCTCAAGTGTTGTCAAGAATATGACAAAGTACTGCATGGTTCATTGCTGGCTATTGAGATTGGACTAGATACAATCCGCCAACAATGCCAGCATTTTCACCAATGGTTACTAAATCTAGAAAACATATAGCGGTTTTAGAAAGGGTGTAGGGGTACAGGGGTATAGGGGTATAGGGGTGTGGGAGGATAGTGAAGAAATCTTTCCCCCCACACTCCCCACACTTCCCACACTTCCCACACTTCCCACACCCCCTACCCATACGTGAGAAATTCGGGTTAAACCCTTACACCCAGTCTTCATGCAGAATGTGGGATTAAAGCATTTTGGGGAAAGTCAATCAAAGCCAGTTTTCCAAAGATTCAAACCGAGTAAATTCCGACTCTAGTTGCCATTGTATTCTTGCGCGATCGCTCTTTTGCAAAAAAGCACTGCATCCTGAAGAAACAGAGGTATTACCAGGGGTATCGCTGGCACAAGCTGGAACCATTGCCTTAAATTCAGGCGACTTCCAAAGACTATTTCCGGGAGCGAAACTATATTCTAAGCTATTGCGAGCCAGTCGCTTGAGGTCTTTATATGTCAGCCCATATCTTGTTGCGGCTAACAGATACTCATGACTCAAATCAATGCGGGCAATGCCTTCATCATCAGAAGCAAGAGTCATTGGGACTCCAGCTTTCCAATACTCCATAAAAGGATGCTGATTTCCCTGGACATTCAAAATGACTTCATTACTAGTTAGGCAGATTTCCACCAACACGCCCCGTTGTTGCATCTGCTTCATCAACTCAAAAGGACGCTCTTCAAACAGAATATCTACACCATGACCAATGCGAGATGCTTGTGCTACTTCTACAGCTTGCCGAATATGAAAACGTAAATGCTCAGTTGGAACTAACCCTAAAGTTAACTCTCCAGCATGGAGTGAAATTTTAACATTGGGATATTGACGTTTGAGAAATTGTAGCATCTGCATTTGCAGGGTGTAGTCACGCAGTGCGATCGGGTGATCCTCTGGGGCGACGAGATTGATCCCGACTACCTGCTTGGACGATGAAGCCAGTGCAAAGGCATAAGCTAACTGAGCAAATACTTCCACAGGTGATTTTGTTCTGGTAGTTTGCTGCAAATAGCGCACCGTGACTGTACATCCAGGCTGTGCTGCTGGAGTGCCGCAACCAAGGGTTTTCGCAACTTCACTCTCCAACTGTATTAATTGCTGATTGCCGAGTGTTACTAGTTGAGTTAATCCTCGTTTGAGCAATTGCTCGTGCATCGCTTGGAAGTCTTGATTCCAACCCACCTCCCGCCCTAACTGTCGAACCTCACTCCCCTGAACAGTCAGCATTAACTCTAGATAGGTAATATGCTGGGAAGCTGCCCGATTTGCTACTGATGCGACCATATCATCCCGACGGGTGGCAGAATCTGATATTGTCCCAAATCCAGCAAAAGCTTCAAAAAATTGGTCGTGTCCCGATTTTCCAGCAAATTGCAGGTTACGAGTAGACCAACGATTGATGAGGGAATCATAAACAGATGTTCGGTTGAACAATTCGGAAGCGGGAAAATAGCTACTGTCCTGATTACAAGCTTTGGGTTCAACTAAAGTCCCCGCTTGTGGATTCACACAATACCCATCAGTTGCACCCCACTCCAGATAATGTTCTGCGTACACAGCCCCACTTAGATGACTGTGAATATCTCCTCCCTTGGGCATTCGCTGTACAAATGCTCGTAAAGCGGCTGGCTGGGAGCGATGGGCTTCAAACCAACTAGCAGCTTGAGCTTCACTCCGAGTTGAGGACTGCTGCGAATTAGATGTAGATGGGACTTGGGCTGCTACACTGAAGATGAAACAGCTAGAACTCGTTAATATTCCTAAAAAAAAATATAAGGGCGCTCGTCTAAGCATATAGATTTATTTTTTTGTAAAACGATGCTTAGAATAAAGCAAAAAACATCTCGATTGACATTAGATGAAAGTCTATTGCATTTCTCAAAAAACTTTGCTTTTGCGACTAAATTTGACCCTCCGAATTTTAGATTTTGGATTTTGGATTTTGGATTGAATCTAAAATCGCAAATCTAAAATCCAAAATTGTTTGACTCAATTTGGTTTATCAATAGCTCAAAATGGCATAATTTTCTAGTTCGCCACCACTTTTAGCAGGTTGAAGAATCCTCAAGGCGATCGCATTAACTTCAGCGAGACAGTCCCAATGAAACTTATTTCATAAGCCAAGCATGAAAGTTGGACTAGTATTTTTACTCAGCACTCAGCAAGAAGTTGCGTGCGGGGGTTCCCCCCGTTGAGCAAACTTCGGTAACTCAGCACTCAGCACTTTCAGGTCAAATTTATGAAAATCCTAGTACTAAATGCTGGTTCCAGCAGTCAAAAAAGCTGTCTGTATGAAATAGTTGATGATGCTTTACCCCAATCAGCACCCAAACCCCTGTGGGAAGGCAAAGTCAACTGGACTCAAGACCAAGGTGCGGCAGAAATTGAGGTGAAAACAGCATCCGGTGAAACTTTGCATGAATCTATTTATGGTGACTCTCGTCAAGCACACATAGCTTATATGCTTTATACCCTCAGCCGTGGTGCAACTAAAGTAGTCAATGAAGTGTCAGAAATTGATGTGGTAGGACATCGTGTAGTTCATGGTGGGCAAGACTACCGCCATAGTGTGGTGATTACGGAAGAGGTAAAAGATGCGATCGCTCGTCTTTCTAATATCGCCCCCGCACACAACCCGCCAGCTTTAGAAGGTATTGAAGCTATCGAAAAAAGTTTAGGCGAAGTTACCCAAGTCGCAGTATTTGATACAGGCTTTCATTCCACTCTCCCGGATGCGGCGGCGATTTATCCCGGCCCTTACGAATGGGTAGAACAAGGTATTCGCCGCTATGGATTTCATGGGATCAGCCATCAATATTGTTCTGAACGGGCGGCGCAAATTCTCGGTCAAGATTTAGCATCGTTGCGAATTATTAGCTGTCATTTGGGTAATGGTTGTTCCTTAGCCGCAATTAAAAATGGTCGCAGTAT
The DNA here is from genome assembly GCF_014698045.1 of Aulosira sp. FACHB-615. Taxonomy (GTDB): domain Bacteria; phylum Cyanobacteriota; class Cyanobacteriia; order Cyanobacteriales; family Nostocaceae; genus Nostoc_B. Next base: position 454,492 of record NZ_JACJSE010000002.1, on the reverse strand, counting down.
TGATACAACAATGGGTTTCACTCCCTTAGATGGCTTAATGATGGGGAGTCGTTGTGGTTCCATCGATCCAGGCATTTTAATTTACCTACTGCGTCAATCTAATTACTCAGCCGAAAGTTTGGATCATGTATTAAATAAAGCTTCTGGCTTACGGGGAATTTCTGGGGTTTCCAGCGACTTACCCCAAGTGATCGAAGCGATCGCCCAAGGGAATGACCGCGCCCAACTCGCTTGGGATATGTACGTCCATCGCCTGCGGTCTGGAATTGGGGCGATGCTGGCTAGTCTGGGCGGATTGGATGTATTGTTATTTACCGCAGGTATCGGGGAAAATTCGTCAGGTATTCGCCAAGCAGTCTGCGAAGCCTTTGGATTTTTGGGCTGGAAAATTGACCCAGCCAAAAATCAAAATCAACCGATTGATCAAGATATCGCCACACCTGATTCTACAGCGCGAGTGTTAGTTATACATACTCAAGAAGATTGGGCGATCGCACAACAATGTTGGCAAATTATGAAAAGGAATCGGGAATAAATTTATTTATGCAAAAATCTGCTGCAAGTTTAAAACGAAACCAGGAAGAATATCTTCACCAGATAAACTTGTAGGCGATCGTAAAACTTCAGGTGCTTGATTAGGGCGATAAATTATTACTTGTTTGTCTTTAGGATTAATTAACCAACCAAGTAATAAACCTGAAGCTAAATATTCCTCCATTTTGGCTTGAGTTTCTGCCACATCATCAGTTTCTGAAACTAATTCCACCGCAAAATCAGGACACAAAGGTAGGAATTTTTTTCTTTGTTCCGGTGTAAGAGAGTTCCATCTTTCTATTCTCACCCAAGCAGCATCAGGAGAACGAGTTGCACCATTAGGAAGTCTAAAACCAGTGGAAGAATCAAATGCTTTTCCTAAATTCTTTTGACTGTTCCAAAACCATAGTTGACCTAACAAATCAAAATTACGACTTCCTGTTTCTCCCCCAGTGGGTGACATAATTACTAATTCTCCTTCAGCAGTTAATTCTAAACGCAACTCTCGATTAACAGCCACAATCTGTTCAAATTCCTCATCTGTAAATTTGAGATGAGGAGGTAATTGTAAAGTTAAAGCAGTCATGTCAATTTTGATACTTGATATTAGTACGTTGCACCAACTTTTAGCAAAATCTTCTTAATCACTGGATGTTTCTTGCCTGTATGTTCAGCAAGATATAACGCTGTTTCGCCATTCTCAGTTCTGCTGTTAACATTTGCACCAGCACGGATTAAAGTTCGCATTGCCCAAGCTTTGGAATGGATAACGGCTTTCATGAGTGGAGTTAAACCATCTGTGTCAGAGAACTGGTTAACATCTATTCCAGAAGATACCAAAATATTAATTAACCTGACATTACCGCTTGAGGCTGCAAGATGAATTTCTGTTCCTTTCCAACAACCATGTTGAGCGCCAGCAGAGAGCAGGATTGTTTCAAAAACTCTTGGGCTACTGGAATCTAAAACCGCATAGTCCAAAGCTGTGTATCCTTCCTGGTCTTTATAGTTGAGGTCAGCACCAGCACGAATCAACGTCCGCAATGCCCTAGCTTGAAAAGCATAGATGCCAATTCCACGCATCAAAGGTGTTCGCCCATCTTCATCGAGGCGGTTTAAATCTGCTCCTAATTCTGCCAGCAACTTGATAATTCTTACATTGCCACTAGCAACGGCGCAATGAACAGCAGTGCTACCATCTTCATTTAAAGAATTGATATCTAAACCTTGTGCAACTAACTCACGCACTGTAGTTGCATCACTCTCACTAACAGCATCAAAGAATTTTTGTAGGGATTGATTTTCTCGTCGCTGTTTGCGAATTACAGCTTTTGGTAATTCTTGTTCGGCATATTCAATTTCTTCTGAGTCTGTGATTAAAGGGAGAAGATAATCACAAACTTCCTGATGTCCTTCATAGCTTGCTTCTGAAAGCGGACTCATGTAACCATCGTAGTCTATCCACATATTTGGATCTGCGCCTGCTTCTACCAAGTAACGGACAATCCTCACATCTCCTGTTCTGGCAGCAGCAATCAAAGGTGTACCCCACTCTGTGCGGAGATTTAAGTAAGCACCAGCCTGAACTAAAACTTCTAGAATTTTGATATCTCTACTCCAGACTCCATGAGCCAGAGCATTAGATAGAGAATGACCATCAAATTGCTGTAATGCTAATATCTGTTGAACAATATTCAGCCTTCCTACGCTGGCAGCCATTTCTAAAGCTTCTTTAAAATAGCGAGTTTTATAGTTCTCAGCCTTGCTTGTAATAGCTCGAACTAGAATTTTTTTGAGTTCTGTATCAGTTTCATCTAATAACCACTTTGGTTGCCATTGATGAGGGTGATTTTCTCCATATTGCATTGGCAACGTTACGCCGTGGTAAGAATAAAGCCCATTACCATCAATAAATTGAACCGCAGCTTCTCCTTCAGCGTGGAGGAGATTTTCGGAATCAAACAAAAATTGAGTTGGGCGATCGCAAACTAAACAAATGTTTTCAAAAGGAATAATCCAACCACACGATTTAACAAGCTTCTGAAATACTTCCCAAGCAGATTCATCATAAGGTTCAAATAGCGTATGACTGACTACGGAGAAATGAAAATCGAAGAATCCACCTTCACGGGCATACCAATGAAGAGGAACAAACCAATAATAGTTATAACTGGATGAAAAAGATTTTGATTTATCTTCTAAAAGGTAATTCTTAAAACTCTCTGATAACTGTCTGTCTATTTCTGAATTTGCACCAGGACGCAATTGAGAATTAATAAATTCATCCCAATGACCAATAGCATTTATATTGTTAATATACAACTTCTCATGGATCTTACCTATTAATTCATTTGCATGTACTAAACCAGTTTCAGTGAAGTAAGGACGCTTATACAGGAGCTTTGCTATTTTTGTTGCTGCATATAAACTATCAAATAATTGAATTTCTGGTGTGGGCAGTTTCAGTAGTTCATAGACATCTTGAATTGCTGATATAGATTTTTGGTGGTCAATTCTATTTGTTAAAAATGCTATTTCATGCCATTTCTCTCGATAACTTGGCATTAAAGATTTTTGTTCAGGTGTGATTTCATCAACAAATGCCATACTTTCACAAAATTAAATGTAATTAATTCATTAATAAGGTGGGCATTTTGCCTACCTTAAAATTATTCGCTTAACTGATTCTAATAGTTATGTCTTTTTAATTCTTGTATCAATACCTGACACTGTTTACTAGCCTCTCTAGCTTGTCTCATCAGATTTTTGCTTTGTTCACGATTAGTTTTACTTACCTCAACAGCTTGCTGACTGAACTGTGCGGCAAGTTGTCCCAATTCCCGAATGCGTGTTTTTAGCGGCTCGATAGTTTTCATTCGCCCTCCAGTTCCTTAACTCTTTGCGCCTTTGCACGGCAGTCGCTTCAAGTCGGCAAAGCCGCCCAACGCGCTGCCTTGTCTTTGCGTGAGGCTAAAAATTCTGGTTTTTCAACATTCGTGCAATAAGTCTATTAGTAGGGTGGGCAAGACTTGTACTGAGCTTGTCGAAGTATGCCCACCTTACAATAGTTTGATTTAATTCAATTATTTAGGTTACTTATCCGTCGGTAACTCCGCAACTATGGGCGAGTGATTATTTGGTGAAACTGATGGGTTATTCACAACTATTGGATGTGGATGTAAAGATGTGGGTGTGACTTCACCTTGCTTGGCGGTTTGATTCCACAAAATCATTGAGAGTAAACCATCGACCAAGCCGTTGTTACTACCGTTACCACTAACCAAAACTTCTGGTATCAATCGGACGTTGCGATCGCCGATAATCTGCATTAGTTGCATAGCTGTATAACCTTGTTGTCCCAAGGCTTCCACACCAGCGCGGTAGGTTTCGGCTTTGGCGTTACCTGTGGCGCGAATCCCTTCTGCTTCGGCTATGGCGCGTAATTTGATTCCTTCGGCTTCCCCAGTGGCGTGTTGAATTTGGGCTTGGGCTTTGAGTTCCGCAATTTGGACGCTTTTTTCCGATTTCACCATTTCTTGTTGGATATCAGCCAGGGCTGTTTCCCTAACTAGTAGCTGGCGTTGGGTTTGGGCTACTTGCTGTACTTCGTAGGTTTTGCGTTGTTCTTCAGCAATTTTCCGGTCGGTTTGGGTTTGCATCAAGGATGCTGGCGGCTGAATATCACCGATTAAGGTGTCAATTGCTTGCACATCATAAGCCCGTAATGCGGCGCGAATATATTCAGCAGCTTCCGCTTGGCGATCGCTCCGGGCAGTGAGAAAATCTAGTACAGTGTAATCTTGCGCAGAGTTGCGGAAATAGTTACCAATGGTTGGTTCTAATACATGGTCAACTAAATTTTGCATAGAACCCACACGGGAAATTACCTTTGGTGCATCCAAAGCGCCGACGTGAATAATTTGGGCGACTTCTAAATCAAAGGCAAAACCATCGCGCGATCGCACCGTCAAAGAAGCCAGATTAGCATCATAGCTGTGGCGTTCGGTACGACTTGACCAATTCAACACAATGTTAGTCGTAGGAACCAACTCAATTTTCATAATTCGAGAGTTGACGGGATGCTTACCTGGATACAACGGTTCTATCCACACACCTTTGTGTCCAGGATTCACCAAGTTACCATGCGTGAAAGTTGCGCCACTGACATCTTCTTGAGATTGACCAACGAAAGAAATCACCACGCCCACATAACCAATCGGGATTTCAGACATTGGAACTTGCTCAACCTGTACAAACCAGGGGTTCAGGTTCCAAGAACCAGACAGTAAGATTTGCTCTTGCAAACCTCTGCGTCCGCCAGCATCGAGGAATTTTTGACCACTCTGGAAATTGTCATGTCCGGGAATCATCGGCCCTGCAATTTCACCAGCCGGAATCGGTAAACCATCCAAAGTGGTGACAATGCCGACTTTATCTGATGCCACACTATATACCCGCAACTGTTCGGCCTGCATATCATTGTGTTTGGCATTCGCCGCCATAATGACGCGAAACAGTGCGGTATTAATGCGGTAAGTACCAGCAGTCAGAAAGCTCATTTGACGGCCTTTTTCGCCGCCATTGGTCAGAAATTTGCGTGCATCTTGGAAATTATCACAATCGACAATTTTGCCCAAAATCCTTTCTGGTGGGTTGGATGCGCCATCTGCGGCTACAATCAGAGCGATTTCACCTTGGGGTACCACTACCACCGATTCTTTGCGAACCGAATATTGCCAAGGCCAGTAACCCCAGTGCCAACCCGGTGCAAGGGTATCAGCTTGCAAACCTGCTTCACCGTTGATGGCTATTAATCGTCCGGCTGGCAATCCGCGTCCCGAAAGGTCAAATTTTTTCACGACAATGCCAACTTCCCGTTCACCAATCACCACCAACCCACCAAAAAACAACGGCACAAATATCACAACGCCACCAAGCACCACTATAGGAATCAATGGTGCTATCTGCATTGCTTGATAGGAAGGCTGATTAGTAACGGTTTGTGTTTGACTGAGGCTGACTGATGCTGAAGCGATTTCTGCTGAATTTTGGGTTTTTAGGGGAGTAGCATTAACTGAATGTATACCGCCTGTGATAGCTAAAGCCGTTAATGCCGACAATCCCAAACGAACTAATTTATTTTGTTGACTCTTACCAAAGCAAGATGGAAAAGTTTTCATATTATGCGCCCTGTTGGGCAACTAATCATCTAAGTTAACACTTCACTTGCTCAGGTCTGATTTTCTTAAACTTGGTGTAATTTTTGCTCCGATGTGCGACTTCTTCTTGAAACCCCTCTCCGCTTCGAGGCTACCGTGTACACACAAGTCTTGAAATCCTACCTATCGTTTGGTTTTGTCATTCTAGCTTTCGGTTTTGCGATCGCTCTGAAAACCTGTCATTGCGAGGAGGAACGACGTAGGCGTAAGACTTCCCGAAGGGTAGCAATCGCCAAAACTACGAGATTATGCGATTACTTCGCTCCGTTATCACTGCGCTCGTAATGACAATTTAAGGAGGCTATAACGTCTGAAACCCTTGCAGCTACAACTTGTGTGTACACCGTAGCCGCTTCGAGGAGAGAGGCTGTGAATATTACTCCCCTTTTTGAATGCCTGATCGACTTCCATTTAGGTTTTAGGTTTATTGACCAAATACACCTATGCCGTAGTAACAAGTATTGGCATTACAATTAGCCATATCAACTTGGATTTGATATCTACCGCTTCGAGAGGGATTGAGGCTAATCACGGGAATGTCATCATCTTGTAAATCTGAAGCAATCAAGTTTCCTCGGTGATCATAAAGAGAAATGTCTAAATCTTGACAATCGCTGTCACACACTCCCACAATTCCATAGGACATACCTGCACGCAGATTTACGTTTATATAGTGGGAGCGACCTTCACGGAGGGTATCAATGCTAGGTTTGTGAGTTAAAGTGTAACCACCCAAACCTGCGATCTCTGCTCGCTCTAAGAGCTGGTTTTTGACTTCATAAATATATGGGCGATCGTCTTCTGCACGAACTACGCTTGTAAAAAGAGATATAAATGCGAAGACTGCGCTTGCTGTGAGGTTTTTGATTTGTTTGTTGCTGAATGCTTGGTGTAACATGAAATTGTCTGTTGAACTCGACAACCTTAATGTCACCTACACCCATCTGAGTTATACCCAAAGAAAAATCGACTTTTATTCAGTATCTATTTATTTTTATAAAAATTCTGAAAATATTGATAATATAGCTTGCAACGTATTATCACTTCGTCATTTAACAGATTTACTAAACCCAAAGCTATTAATTTATATCTGACTGCATCGCTGAATTTTCCTGGTTTGTTAGTATTTATAATCTCTTTCATCGCTGCGCCTAATTCCTGTTGCTCTGTCAAAATTAAGCTAAGATGACGCAAGTGACTACTGAAAATCCCTGATGGGGTGGATGCTGTTTCCAGAAACCGAGATAGGGTTATCTCACCACGAGCTATTTTATACAAAGCCAGACGCACTAAATAAGGATGTCCGCCAATCATGTCTCTCAATTGCTGGACTTGTGTATCACTCCATTCCAGTTGATGACGCTGGGCTAAATCTAGGATTTGTGAGGAGGTAAATTCTGGTAAATTTATGGGTAAACCTACGTTAAACGGGGATTGGTTGATATCCATTGGTACATAGGCTTCTGTGGAATGTACTATCACTAAGCGGAGTTTTTTGAAGATTTCTTGTTGTCTTCCTTCTTGATGGAGAGAACGCAACAGTCCAAAAAAGTCTTTGTAAATTCCTGGATACTCAAATAATCTATCGACTTCTTCCAGTGCTAGGGTTAGGGGTTGATTGATTTTGGGGAGTAGATATCGCTCTAAGTAATATTTGGCAGCTATTTTACTACCAATACGTGGAGCCAATTTCCAATGCTCGTCTAATTTTTCAAACAGTTCGGTGGCTAATTCGAGATTGTCTTTAGTCAATTCTAGGATGATGCGATCGCACACCCAGCGTAAAAATTTACTCAAGTCGCTGAAAAATTCTTTTTCCCCTAGCTCAAAGTTGATAACTACCGTCGCATCACCTTGATTTTTCGCTTGTTGAATAATCCGCACTAGGAGGGACGATTTCCCCATTTTTTGGGGAGCTTTAATACAAATCAGTGCAGCAGGTTTGCTAATTTCTTCAAAACATTGCTGTTCTACAGGGGGACGCTGGACGTAAAAATTGGAATTTAGGGCTAGTTGTTCTCCGTCTGGATATTCTAGAGTGCTGATATGTACTTGGGTTCGTAAGGTGGCAATTTCCTCTTGTTTCTCTGACTCCTCTAACTCTTCTAATTCTTCTAATTCCTCAGAATCGCTATTTTCTGTTTTATCTGCTGGCTTTCTGTAGGGGATACCAACGCTTCGCCAATCTTCTATACCCAAAGCTGCACAAATCTGGATAAATGTCTCACGGTCAACAGGTTGCATATTGAGAAACTTACTAACCGTACTTTGAGCCATTCCTCCTAAATATTGGCCTAAATCTTTCTGACTACCGTATTGCCCGTGAAAGCGGACTAAAACCTTATCTTGGCAGTTTTTATCACGTAGTACTACTGAGCGTGTTGCACGAAGCATGGCAGATGGTGAAAAGAGCTACGTAATTTAGCTTAAAGGAAAAGGCTTTTTGTTGTAAAGTAAATAACAAGTCGATGATAAGTCAATCGGTACTCGATATTCTCTTGGCTTAACTCAGGTGGTATGGCTGTTTAATAAAAGCTCACTGGATTCAGAACCCCGACTTCTTGAAGAAGTCGGGGTTCTAGGGGATCTAGTCCTCAATATTTTTTTTATTTTTGCGGATAAATTATGACGGGAGATTATGAGTACAAAGTTGGTGGTGGTTTACCAGAAAATGCCCCCAGTTACGTATTTAGAAAAGCCGACACAGAATTTTATCAGTGGTTGAAAGCGGGGGAGTTTTGTTTTGTCTTTAACTCCCGACAAATGGGTAAAACCAGCTTACTGAATCGGACAATGAAACGATTGCAAACAGAGGGTTTTGCTTGTGCCAAGATTGATTTAACCGAAATAGGTATTGATGAAAGTAGTCAGGAAAGCAACCTTGAACAATGGTATACGGGTATTGCTTACATCTTGGTGAATCAACTACAAGTTTTATCTCCACCCGAAGAATTATTTATTTGGTGGGATAAACGTATGCAATTATCTCCCGTGCAGCGATTTGGTTCGTTTTTGGAAGAACTAGTGCTGCCAAATGTCAAGGGAAAAATTATTATTTTTATTGATGAAATCGATAGTATTTTAAGTTTAAATTTAAAATTTCGTCACTCAAATGATTTTTTTGGTCTGCTTAGAAGTTGTTATGAAAAGCGTGCTTTAAATGCAGATTTTAATCGTTTGAGCTTTGCTTTGCTGGGTGTGGCGACTCCCAGCGATTTGATTGATGATAAAAAACGAACGCCGTTTAATATTGGTCGAGCAGTTCAACTTAATGGTTTTAAGGAAGAGGAAATTACACCCTTAGCTGAAGGACTGAGGGGAAAAGTTAGCAATATTCAAGCAGTGATGAAAGGGATTTTAATTTGGACTGGTGGACAACCTTTTTTAACGCAAAAACTTTGTAATTTATTATTACAAGAATTATCTGTATATTCAGAATGTTACACTCCAGAGCCAAATGCTTTAGATTGGGTGGGGACAGTTGTCAGAAAGCAAATTATTGATAACTGGGAATCCTTGGATGAACCAGAGCATTTAAGAAATATAAGGAAAAGAATTGTAACTGATGATAAATTTGCTGGTAGTTTGTTGGGTTTGTATGAGCAAATTTTGCAAGAAGGAGAGATTGCTGTTGATGGTAGTCCAGAAAAAATGAGGTTGCGTTTGACTGGATTGGTAGTGGAGCAAAAGGAAAAGTTAAAGGTTTATAATCTCGTTTATCGGAATGTTTTTAATTTAAGTTGGGTTGAGACAGAGTTAAATAAATTGCGTCCTTATGCTGATAATTTTAACGCTTGGGTAAAAAGTCAATATCAGGATAATTCTTATTTATTACAGTCTGAAAATTTAGAAAAAGCTCGTGTTTGGGCTGATGGTAAAAGTTTGAGTGATGCTGATTATCGGTTTTTATCTGCGAGTGTGGAAGCAGAATTAAATCAGAAGGTTGTGAAGGCAGAAACCAAACTAAATAAAGCTTTGCAGGAAGAGAGGAAAACTAATCAGCGTTTATTAAAAGCACAAAGAAATGCTAAGAAAGCTTTAGGGGAAGAGAGGAAAGCCAACCAGCGTTTGCTGGAAACACAACAAAATATTGAAAATACGCTAATAGAAGAACAGTTAGCAAATAAACGGCTAACCAAAGCACAGAAAATAACAAAACGAGTATTGTTAGCTGGTCTATTCGGCTTAATTATCATGGCCATGATAGCAGGGACATGGTTTAAGATTGCGCGAGATACAGAAATAGCAGCAGATTTAGAATTAAACGGTGCGTTTGTACAACAGCAATTTGAAAATGACCCATTAGGAGCATTGCTACGAGCTATGAAAATTGCTCGACAACTACAAGAGCAAGTTAGCGATGGTCGCCCTTTAGAACAGTATCCGGCGCTAAATCCCATGCTAGCTTTACGAAGCATCTTAGTTAATATTAAAGAACATAACCATTTTAAAAATCACGTAATTTTTGCACGTCGGCAAGTATCATTTAGTCCTAATAGTCAGTATTTTGTAACAGCAGGAGATACAGTAGCTCTATGGGATAGTAAAGGGAAAAAGCTTTCTGAGTTTCATGGTAAAAAATTAGGTGAGACATCCACATGTATTGGTAGTTGCATTTTTTATAGTGTGAGTTTTAGTCCTAACAGCAACCAAATTGCAGCAGCACAAAGTGACGGCTCAATAGTGTTACTGAAAATATCCGGGCAAAAGCTTGTGAAATTTAAGGAGTTTAAAGCACATTCCGATATTGCAGGTAGCGTCAGTTTTAGTCCAGATGGCAAGCTACTTGCTACTGCATCTCGAAAAGAGAATGAAGCATTTTTATGGGACTTGTCAGGAGAAAAAAAAGCTGAATTTAAAGGTCATACAGATATTATTAATAGCGTCAGTTTTAGTCCAAATGGTCAATTGATTGCAACTGCCAGTAATGATAAAACAGCACGCTTATGGAATCTTTCTGGACAAAAGCTTGCCGAATTTCAAGGGCATAAGAATGTAGTGAATGATGTTACTTTTAGTTTTAATAGTGATTTAGTTGCAACTGCCAGTAGCGATAACACAGCACGGTTATGGAATTTATATGGGCAGCAAATAGCAGAATTAAAAGGAGGACTTAACAGTATACTTAGTGTGAATTTTAGCCCTGACGGTCAACAAATTGTAACTGGAGGAGGTGATGGTAAGGTGCGCTTCTGGAATTTATCTGGACAACAACTAAGTGAATTAAAAGTTAGTCCCAATCTTCTTACCAGTACAACTTTTAGTCCCGATGGTAAGCAACTTGCCACAGCCGGAAATGATGATATGGTAAGGTTTTTTTATTTATTAGGAACAAAGACAACAAACGAATTTGACTTACTTACTGATAGAACTGTAAACTTCAGGTTTAATCCACAAATTGTTGACAGTGTAAGCTTTAGTCATGATGGTAATTTCATTACAACAACTGAAGATGGAATGATGAGGATATGGAATTTATATGGAGAGAAATTTGACGAAAAGAAATCGGTGGATTATGCAAGTTTTAGTCCTGATGGTAAGTTTATTGCAACAGTAGAACGAAAGGAACAAAATCGTCAAAAATTGAGTTTGTGGGATTTGACAAAACAGCCAATAACACTATCTCAAGAATTTGAGTATCATGTGAATATATTTTATCGCGATCATATAAGTTTTAGTCCTGATAGCAAGCTAATAGTGACACCAGGATATAAAGATATGAATTTTACAATACAGTTAAGAGATTTATCAGGAAAGATTATTAAGGAGTTTAAGATTGACAAATTTCCATCTCACTGGATGAATTTTAGTGAGGATGGTGAACAAATTGTTGTTGTTATTCCTGACATAGTACAGTTATGGAACTTATCAGGAGAAAAAGTAGGTGAATTTAAAGTACCTAAAAACGAAGCAATTATGAATATTAGGACTAATACTACAGGTACAATAATTGCTACCACAAGTATTAATGAAGAAGACAAAGACTATGGTACAGTTTGGTTGCGGAAACTATCGGGAGAAAAATTTGCTGAATTCAAACCATATCAAGGTTTAGTTAAAACTGTGGAATTTAGTCCTAATGGCAAGATAGTTGCAACATCAGGAATTGATAGCACAATCAAGTTGTGGAATCTCAACGGAAGGCAAGTTGGTGAATTTAAGTTAGGTCAAAATAATAGCAAATTAAAGGCTATTGGATACGGACTAAATATTGTTGAAGACAATAGACCTCGAAATGATATTAACTGGATGAGTTTTAGTCCTGATGGCAAGATGCTTGCTGCTGCGTGTAATGATGGGATGATACGTTTATTTGTAGTTGATAATTTAGAAGAAATGTTAGAGCGAGGTTGTAAGTGGTTGGATGATTACCTTGCTACTCGTCCTGAAATGCGAAAAGATATTTGCCCTGATAATAAATAGTCACGCTACGGATTTATGGTGTTAGGGAAGTGCGATCGCATTTTGGTAGTTTTGAGAAGTGCGATCTCATTTGGTTTTTGGAGAGTGCGATCGTATTTTGGTTGTGTTGGGGAAGTGCGATCGCTTTTTGGTTGTATTGGCGAGAGTGCGATCGCCTTTGTGATGTTAGAGAGGTGCGATGTCTGACGACAAGCCTTACGGCTACGCATTTGTGGAAATTATGGGGAGGTGCGATCGCGTTTTAGCCTTTGCATACTACAAATTACCAACGCTCTAACATCAAACCATCAACATAATCGAAATCTGTATCATCTGTCACTAAAACCCAACCCTGTTCCAAACACTGTGCCGCAATCCAAACATCATTCATCGGAATTGGTCGTCCCTTCCGTTTCAACATCAATCGAGTTTGAGCATAAACTGCGGCTGTTTCTCGACTTAATGGTACAACTACACAAGCCTCAATAAATTCCAGATAACGCGGTAAATTTTGTAATGGACGAGTTGAATTTTCCGCACCAAAAAGTAACTCACCAACCACAACAGTAGGTAAAACTATTTCTGGTAAAGCTAGTACCCGCGAAACAACCACTTCATCCCCATTCAAAAAACGCACAGCCACAGAAGTATCAAGGGCAATCTCACCACTCATTTACATCCACCTGCCGACATTCTGCGATTATCACCCGTTTTAATTCTTCGGCTTCGACATCACTTAAAATCCCTGCAAATTTTGCTAGAGGATGAGTTTTGCGTGTGGCTTTTACCCGATTCAAAAAATCTAGTACCGATTGAACTATATCATCAGGGGCTTGTTCTAGTTCTTGAATTAATTCTTCACGATTTGTCATCATTCAAATATTATCAGCTAGTTGATTCTAGTTTGAGTATATCTAAAGTCCCACCGCGATCGCTTTTATTAGGGTTGATGGGAGTGCGTTACCTTTCCTAGTCTACTGAAGTACAAATTTATCTGCGTCCATCTTCGTTTATATGCGGTTAATTATTCTTTTCTGTATTTCACTAGAGTAAGAAACGCCATAATATAATTTTGATAATTTTAAACTAAAAAGCCCGTTCAATGCCCAGAAAAAAGCGACCAAGAGAACATATAATAGCAGATTTAAGTGTCAACTATGTCGAAAGATATATCTTGCTATGCGGGTATTCTGTAGAGCGTATTGAGTATGATTATGGCTACTATCTAGTGATTTTTACTTATAATACTGGAGGTGAGATTGAAAATGGTCAGATATATGTACAGTTAAAAGCTACAGATTCTCTCTCTATACTTGCAGACCAAAAAACCATTACTTTTACTATCACCCGCTCGGATTTAGAATTATGGTTGGTTGAACCAATGCCATGTATTTTAATTGTATATGATGCAAAAAATAGCCAAGCTTATTGGTTATATATACAAGCATATTTTGAAAGCATTGAGGGATTCGATTTAGCGAATGTTGGTGATAGTGTAACTGTGCGTTTATCTAAAGACAACGTATTAAATCAGCAGGCGATTAAAATATTTGCTAAATTTAAAAATAATGTTCTCAGCCAGTTACAAGGAGTGATTCGTCATCATGGTTAGAGAAATTAAATTCACAGAATTAGAAAAATTGCTTTTAGAGACGGGGTTTGTAACCATGCAGACCTTTGGCTCTCAAAAGATTTACCAGCATCCATCATCTGGTACACTAATAGTCCTGCCTGATTACGAGCAACAAGCGGATGTCAGAACATTGCATTTAGTTGCAGTGCGCCGCATACTATCAGAAAATGGCTTGATGGATAGCGATCGCTTCAACAGTTTTTTGAACAAGGTAGCAAGCTAAATGCCACATGCGATCGCATTTTGGTAGTTTTGAGAAGTGCGATCGCATTTATTAAGTTGAGGAGAAAGTGCAATCATTAAGTTTTAGCCTATTTTCTCCAATAGTGCTTCATTGATAACCGTTTGATAACCTATCCCTCGCTTTTCTGCCTCTTTCTTTGCCCAAGCTATGATTTTAGGATGAAATCTAATGGAAACCGGCTCATACTTTTCCTCTTCATCCTTAGCAGGTCGTCCGCGCTTCCTGAGTGTAACCCCAAACTGATCTGCGATCGCATCTCTGAATTTTTGATTTTCTTCTGGTGTAACTCGTCTTGCTTTGTCAAAAGGAAACTCAGATTCCTGATTCATATTCTTGACACTCCCTTTTTGTCGCTCTTCTTGCACTAATTATCCTGATGCGATCGCCTCGCATGGTAAAAACAACCACAACAATTGAGCCATCTTCCATTTCACCAATCGCCCATTCCCTTTCTTCTCCCTGAGAATGAATAGAGTCTTCCGTAAACATGAGATACGGGTCGGCAAAAACTGTTACAGCTTCCTCGAATTTGATACCGTGTTTCAAAAAATTTGATTCGGCTTTGTTGTCGTCCCACTCAAAGCCCATTTATAGTATATACCAAAAATATTGTCTTTGCCATCCTACAACGACTGGGACTTTGGGATGAAGTGCATAGATGCGATCGCTTTTTGTTTGTAGTGAAGAGAGTGCGATCGCGTTATCTGTCATCGGACAGATTGGAGAGTTCCGCTAAAATAAATAGCACAACCATTAGGGGCAAAGCTATGAGCAATCAAGAACTAGAGCAACAACTCCTCAGCCTCGACTTAGCAGAAAGGATTCGCATCCTCCAAATTTTAGCTCAAAGCCTGACAGTGCCATCATCACAGCCATCTCCAACCCCTGATGCAATTGATTTAAAGAGCGATCGCAGTCCTCAGCATCCCCTACGCAAAATCCCCATAACAATTCCCCCAGATTTTGACGAACCCATGCCTGAATTATGGGATGCTTTGGGACAATGATTTTGCTAGACACCCACATTTGGCTGTGGTGGCTCCATTCCCCAGATCAGCTTTCTGAGCGTGGTCGTAACCTATTAACCATAGGCGAAAATCAAAATGCCCTTATTGTTTCTGCTATTTCTGTTTGGGAAATCGCAGTTAAGTATAGTAATGGGAAACTACCACTCCCACTTCCCGTTAATGAATGGTTTGCACTTGCCAAAAGCCGACCTGGAATTACCATAGAACCACTCGATCCACTTGATGCAATTACCAGCACCCAATTACCCGGCGACTTCCACAAAGACCTAGCTGATCGTATTATTGTTGCGATCGCCTACCGCCGCAATATAGAACTTATGACCTGCGATCAAAAAATTCTCAACTATCCACACGTCAAAACACTTTGGTAAGTGCGATGTCTAACTACAAGCCTTACGGCTACGCGTTTGTAATATTGGGAAAGTGCGATCGCTAGATTTTAGCCTATTTTCTCCAATAGTGCTTCATTGATAACCGTTTGATAGCCTATCCCTCGCTTTTCTGATTCTTCCTTTGCCCAAGCTATGATTTTAGGATGAAATCTAATGGAAATCGGCTCATATTTTTCCTCTTCATCCTTAGCTGGTCGTCCGCGCTTCTTGAGTGTAACCCCAAACTGATCTGCGATCGCCTGTATGATGTTGGGAAGTACGATCGCTTATATCCCCTTCTTTACTCAGACTTTTGTGCAGCTTTTTTCACATCATCCACACTTAACTCCAAAGCCTCTGCTATCTGCGCGATGTTTCCTTCTAGAAACCAGATAAGCGCATGGGTATCAACAACATATTTCATAGATTATTTTGACCAGTCTAAATAATCTTCTCTATCTCCATGAAATTCAGCTATACCGAAATCGTCTTCCGTGGATTGATTTTCCCCTGAGAACATCCCAAATGTCATTATTTGTGAATGCTGAAAATAATTTCTTGGTTCTAAAAAAGTTACGATTACCCGACTTTCTGACACATCTGATGGTAGTTCGGCAAGTTCTACTTTGCCATTTTTATAAATTCCTTCAATCGATTGCAACATAAGGTTTGACTATGATTTATTCACACCAATTATAAACTAGGAAATAATACATATATGCGCTATATGCGCTATCAAGAGATTTTACAGGAATAGCCCTTAATGCTGATTGGGAGTGCGTTAGCGTAGCTTAACGAAGTTATCGCGTTTGGTTGTTAGATGTTCATCACAAAACTTCCTCAAAAAAATTTGTAGAGCAAGCAGATAGCCTACTCTACAAAATTGCAGATTATGAGCAATGTTTACACCAAACCGCCAGCAGCTTGAAAACGAGCGCGGGCGCGTTTGTATGCTTGGTTAGCTTGGATTTGAGCTTGTCGATCGCCTGCTGGAACTTGAGCTAGGCGGGTTTGGGCTTCGTTGTAAGCTGTGCGTGCGCTGTCTACATCGATGGTGTCGCCACGTTCTGCGCCATTGACTAGAATTGTCACTTCATCAGCTTCTACTTCTGCGAAACCACCCAAAAGTGCGATCGCTTGCCAGTTAGTATTTTTGCCGGCACGAACACGCATTACCCCTGTGTCCAAGGCGGTTAACAGTGGTGCGTGTCCACTGAGGATACCTAACTGACCAGTTGTACTGGGTAAAATTACTTCTTCAGCTTCAGCATCCCAGATTGTTTTGTCTGGGGAAATTACACGAACGGTTAATGCCATGTTTCAGTTATCAGTTATCAGTTATCAGTTATCAGTTATCAGTGAACAGTTTTCATGTCTGATGACTGTTCACTGATGACTGTTCACTGAGTATTAACCTTTGAGCTTTTCAGCTTTGGCGATCGCTTCGTTGATATCGCCTACCAAGTAGAAGGCTTGTTCTGGTAGAGCATCTAATTCACCAGACAGAATCTTCTGGAAGCCTTTGATGGTGTCTTCCAATTTTACGTATTTACCAGGAGAACCGGTGAATACTTCTGCTACGAAGAAGGGCTGAGACAAGAAACGCTCAATCTTCCGAGCGCGTGCTACAGTCAGACGGTCATCTTCAGACAATTCATCTAAACCGAGAATTGCGATGATGTCTTGTAATTCTTTGTAGCGTTGTAAGGTTGCTTGCACAGCACGAGCAGTGTTGTAGTGTTCGTCACCTACAATGTTGGGCTGTAACATTGTTGAGGTAGAACCCAGAGGATCAACCGCAGGGTAAATACCTTTAGCAGCCAAACCACGAGATAGTACTGTAGTACCATCCAAGTGAGCGAAGGTGGTTGCAGGTGCGGGGTCGGTCAAGTCGTCCGCAGGTACGTAAACCGCTTGAATGGAGGTGATAGAACCTTCGGTTGTCGAGGTAATCCGTTCTTGTAATGCACCTACGTCAGTACCCAGTGTAGGCTGATAACCTACCGCAGATGGCATCCGACCTAGTAGCGCAGATACTTCTGAACCTGCTTGTACAAAGCGGAAGATGTTGTCAACAAACAGCAATACGTCTTGTTTGTTGACATCACGGAAGTACTCAGCCATTGTCAAACCAGACAAACCAACCCGCATTCTTGCTCCGGGTGGTTCGTTCATCTGACCGTAAACCAGCGCGATTTTTGATTCGTTGAGGTTGTCTTTGTTGATAACCCCAGATTCAATCATTTCGTTGTAGAGGTCGTTCCCTTCGCGGGTACGCTCACCCACACCAGCAAATACGGATACACCACCGTGCTGGGTAGCGATGTTGTTGATCAACTCCATCATGATCACGGTCTTACCGACACCTGCACCGCCGAACAGACCAATCTTACCGCCACGTCGATAGGGAGTTAGCAAGTCAACGACTTTAATTCCGGTCTCGAAAACGGAAGGTTTGGTTTCCAGTTCAGTTAGCTTGGGAGCATCGCGGTGGATAGGTAAGGTTTCCTCCGCATTTACTGGCCCTCTGTTGTCAACAGGTTCGCCAAGGACGTTGAAAATCCGACCCAGGGTAGCTTTACCCACTGGTACACTGATGGCAGCGCCTGTATCGACAACTTCCAAACCGCGTACTAGACCGTCGGTGGAACTCATCGCCACAGCTCGAACTTGGTTGTCGCCCAGCAGTTGCTGTACTTCGACGGTTAGGTTGATTTCCTGTCCAGCTTCGTTAGTGCCTTTGATGGTCAAAGCGTTGTAGATTTGCGGTAATTTACCGCCAGGGAATTTAACGTCTACAACAGGACCAATGATTTGGGTAATGTAGCCTATGTTTGTTTTTTCTGCGGTGACCATGCTGAGCCTAATGATTGAAGCTATATTTCAGATGAGGTCTTTGATGACAAAAGATTAAGCAATGTCATCTTTCACTGTAGCACCGGAAGGGGACATAACTCCGTTAGTAATTCCTTAAGACCAGTGTTTTGTTTTGGAAATGAGGCTAAAAACAAAAAACACCGCGTCAGATGTATTCTGACACGGGCGCTACAAAGTTGAGTGAAAATTTATTTATGCTTTAGCTTTTAGTTTCTGGAGTTGACGCTTAGATACTGAAACTGTACCTAAAGCCCCCAATGCTAATACACCCAACCAAGCACTAGGTTCAGGAATTGATGTGGGCGTGCGTGACAGAGTAATGTTATCCAGGATTAAACCAACATTATCTCCACCAACGCCTTCAAAGGCTAAATTAGCAGTGGTGAGTGTGGCGACATTAATCCTACGGCGAATGGTAGTCAAAGCTTCGTTAGCTGGTAAGGTAAATGTTTCGTTGAACAAACTGCCCAAAGAGACAATTACGGAGTTAGTTTCGCCTCGTCTACTAGCGCCACCAAGATCGAAACTGATGTCAACTAAATCTCCCGGATTAAATGTAAATGCTGTTTTTGATGTAATTCTGCCAGCATTACTGGTCGAGCCATCTGTATCAAGATACAGTCCGTTACCAGGGAATAAGTCAAAAGAACCATTCCCAATTAAATCAACGCTGCCACCAGAAACGTTCCAGTTGGTAAAAGCATTGTAGTTTAAACTTCCCACACCACCATTTTCACTATTAAAGTTGTCAGACAACAAGGTGGCGGCGTTGGCTGTATGAGATGTTGCCATGCCTATGGCTGTGATGGTAGTTAATGTGAGTCCTAGTTTACTGAATGTGGAAAAAAAATTTGATTTAGCCATACTTTAAGTAGAATGTTTTTCCAAAGAAAGAGGCCAGTAGTAATACGGGCGGTTTGTTAAGTAACTTGTCTAGGGGTACTGTGTTTTAGGGGAAAACTACTCCTAATAGGCGATCGCATCACAGAACAAGCAGCAAATTCTGGTAAACAGTTGGTTTGACTACAAGTTTTGAGCTTGGCAGTTATCTTACTACGTGTTATTCCTGTGAAGTTACTTTTATAGAGTACTTCTTACTTTGTAATTTAATAATGAAGTTTCCGTATTTTTACATAAAATTTAGCGGAGAGCTTTTGTTGCTGCTAATGTCCGCTTGCGGAGGGATGTCAGACCAAAAGCAGCACTAGCCAATATACCTACAATAGTGGTGGGTTCTGGTACTTGTTTTACGGGTGTTGGTGTAGGTACTGGAGTTGTTGGTTGCGGAACGGGTGTGGGTTTTGGTTTTGGCAATTCACCAGCAGAAAAAGTACCGGCTTGAATAAACACCGCAGAATCGTAACGATAATCTCCCACATCTGCAATTGCTATTTTCAGTCGATGTACGCCTTCACTCAAACCTAAGAATTGTACAGAAAAGATGTTGGTAAAACCATCATATTGCAGATTATAAATTCCACCATCACTGAAGGCATTATTATTAAATAATTGCGGATTGGTGGCATTACTACCAAATGGATTACCACCATTAACAGTATTAATAGAAACTGGTGTATTAGTTCCAGGAATTAAGGCAATATTTTTACCATCTAAGAAAAAGCCAAATACATCGTTATATTGAGAATTTACATATTCGTTATATTCTTCGGAGGCGAAAACATAATTAAAAAATAGATTGCCAGTTGTGGATGTAAATTCAAATTCTAGTACACTAGCATCAAAGGTTTTTACACCAGAAATTAAAGCACTTAAGTCAGTATCACCAGGTACTTTGTTGCTACTAGATGCACTTTCAGTAGTATTTGGCCCGGATGCCAATTTTGCATTACCAGTAGTGAGAATAATCCCTCTATCTATGCCGATACCTGAAGTTAAACCATCTGTGAAGATTCCAGATGCTATTGATGCACCTTGATAGGTAGCATTAGAGATTGTAATCCCTGAACCTAAAATGTTGTTAACTAAAATATTTGGGTCACTGCTAGTAGTAATATTGACAGCTTGGGCAGGTGCGGTTACTAATCCTAAACCTAATAAAGAAAATGCACCTGTTTTGAAAAAACCCTGGAGAGATTTCATGTTTTTCTACCAATTAAACGTGATATTGGCAATATTTTTTGCTAAAGTTTAGGGATTTTCAGCAAGAATTATGCCAGAAAGTAGCAAGTATTATGGTTGTAAACTGAATTCCTCTCTAGCCGCGATCGCTGATTATCAACGTACTACTGTAACCACACTTTGAAAACACATTTCTGCCGAATCTGAGCGAGTTAATCTTTATCTGTTCTCGCTGGTCTATGTAATTAGATTAGTAGGTAACTATTTTTTTGGATAGTAGAAATACGGTTATTTACACAATAATTACATTTTTAATTCTGTATATTTACTCGCAAAAGTTGATTTTGTAAATACTTGAGACGATTACAAGTTCAAACTCAATAATAAAACTTTGTAAATAAACCTAATTCCTTCAAGATATTTTTATAATTAAATATAAAAATAAGACGAATAAAATATAAGGAAAATTTTAAATTGGTATAAACAAATTTTTACAGATTTTATCAATAAATCAATTTTTGATAAAAATAAATCAGAATCACAATCAACGACATTTTTTAATAATTTTCGTCATTTATTTATCTAGTTATAATAAAGATTTTGAGTGAAAAAGATTACATTCTCAGTAATAATTCAGAATGGCAAGAGAAATAGAAAATCAGTACGATAGCAGTCTGATTTGGAAGGTATGAACACAAGACAAGGTAGAAAGATGTTTGTAAATCATTCAGAATTGCTTTATCAGGCTATGAAAATTTCTATCTAGTAGACTCCTAACTTATTTATGATTCTGATTTCTGAAGGCTGATTCCTGAATGCTGTTTGATCAAGTTGCGCGATTTTGCATTCGGCGTTTTACTTTCATGCTCTTCACTTAAGATAAAGATAAGTGCAAAAATCGCTCAGTCCCTATTTGCCCTAGCTTCATCTTAGATTTACAGCAGAATTTGCTTATGAATTTCTCGTCAGCAAGACAATATTTTTACCAAGAGATTCAGCAACCTGACGAGTATATCAACTTGGCCAAGGCAGCACTATACATTGCCCAAGAAGAATATTCCAACCTTGACCCGGAAGAATATCTCAATGCCCTCGATACAATGGCACAAGAGGTTCAAGAACGTTTACCAACTCCACGCTATCCGTTGCGGTTGATTCAAAGCTTAAATCAGTATTTGTATGATGATTTGGGATTTACGGGCAATAGTAGCAACTACTACGACCCCCGCAACAGCTTTTTAAATGATGTGATTGACCGCCGTATCGGGATTCCCATCACTCTCGCACTGGTTTATCTAGAAATTGCCCACAGAATTGGGTTCCCGATGGTGGGTATAGGATTACCGGGACATTTTCTCATCCGTCCTGATATTCCAGATATGGAGATTTTTGTGGATGCTTTTAATCGGGGTGAGGTAATGTTTGCAGAAGATTGTCAGGAACGACTCACCCAAATGTTTCAACAACCTGTCAGCCTCAAACCCGAATTTTTAGCCACTGTCAGCAATCGGCAATTTTTGGCTAGGATGCTGACGAACTTAAAATACATATATCTCAAACAGCAAGATTTGGAAAAAACCCTCTCTGCTGTGGAACGAATTTTATTGTTATTTCCGGCAGCGATGTTAGAAATCCGCGATCGCGGTCTGCTTTACTATCAATTAGGACATTACCCGCAAGCAGTCACAGACTTACAAAATTACTTATCCAAAGTTCCTGATGCTGAAGATGCAGTGGTAATTCAACGGTTACTTACAGAAATGGGTAAATAAACAAGTTTGCATTCAAGCGGCACATTTCCTAGTTGAGGCTGTCATTGGTCATTAGTCATCTGTCAATACTAATGACTAATGACAGTCTCAAGATAGTGGGTTTAAGAGTTGATAACTCCTGCCTCCTGCCTGGTTGGTGAATCTCGACACTTCTCCTACCGGAGACGCTACGCGAACGACAAGCTCAGTGCATCGCTTCGCTCGATTACCGCGAAGCCGAACCACTGCCCCCTGCCTTCTGCTATACAATGGCATTCAGTAACTTTGATGATTGCCACCTATGCTACCAGTCATCTATTCGGATGAGTTTTTGAATCACAAAACGGGAAATTATCATCCAGAAAAACCAGAACGTCTAACAGCCATTGTCACAGCGTTAAAAGAAGCGGCATTTGCAGAAAAGATTGCTTGGCGCGAACCGACTCCCGTTGCTGACAACCCATCGTTGATGTCTTTATTATTACAAGCCCACAGCCCCGCCTACGTCAAAAAACTGGGCGAAATTGCGGCTAGTGGCGGTGGCTATCTTGATGGTGATACACCCGTTTCAGCTAATAGCTATGATGTGGCATTGTTGGCGGTGAGTGCTTGGTTAGATGGTGTTGATGTTGTCTTAGCTACAGAAAATCCGGCTTTTGTGCTGGCGCGTCCACCGGGACACCATGCTGAAAGTGATTCTGGGATGGGTTTTTGTTTATTTTCTAATGCTGCGATCGCAGCTTTTTATGCACTAGAACAACCAGATGTTAAGCGTGTGGCGATTCTCGATTGGGATGTACATCATGGTAACGGAACTCAGGCGATCGTGGAAACTCACCCCCAAATTGCCTACTGTTCTCTTCATCAGTATCCTTGCTATCCTGGCACTGGTAGAGCTTCCGAACGTGGCTATCATAATAACGTTTTAAATGTGCCACTGCCCCCAGGTAGTGATATCAACGCTTATCGCCCACTGTTAGAAAGTAAGATAATTCCATTCTTACAAAACTTTCAACCTGATTTATTAATTGTCAGCGCCGGTTACGATGCTAATGCCGCCGATCATTTGGCAAGTATGAACTTACTTCCAGAAGATTATGGTTTATTTACAGAGTACTGTTTGGGTATAACTCGAAAGATTCTGTTTGGTTTAGAAGGTGGTTATGATTTTTCGGCACTTTCTGAATCTGTGTTAGCAACAATTAAACGCTGTTTATGAATCTAGGGGCTAGTACAGTTCGGCGTAAATAAACCGACCACACTTCGACGGCGCTCAGTGACCATAAGAAATTGCTAAAAGGCTGATGTTATCACTATTCTTTCTTTTTCCTTTTGACCTTTTACTTTTGCCTTGTTGTACTAGCCTCTTTCATCTAACCAAAACGACCACTAATATATTCCTCTGCTTCTCTAGTATGAGGAGAAGAGAACAGTTGAACTGTCGGGCTAAATTCGACTAATTTACCACGGCGTTTGCCATGTTCATCAATTTCGGTATTAAAAAATGCTGTCCAATCTGCAACTCTCGAAGCTTGCTGCATGTTGTGAGTCACCATAATAATGGTGTATTGTTGCTTGAGTTCTAAGCAGAGTTCTTCTACTTGGCGGGTGGAAATGGGGTCAAGGGCGGAACAAGGTTCATCCATTAATAATACATCTGGCTTCATCGCGATCGCCCGTGCAATACAAAGTCTTTGTTGTTGTCCACCAGATAATGCTGTACCTTTAGCTTTGAGTTTGTCTTTGACTTCATCCCAAATTGCTGCGCGTCTGAGGGAATCTTCGACTAATTCATCTAAATTACCTTTATAACCATTAGAACGGGGGCCAAAAGCAATATTTTCATATATGGATTTTGGGAAAGGATTTGGTCTTTGAAACACCATCCCGACTTGGCGGCGTAATTTGACTGAGTTAATTTTAGGATCGTAAATGTTGCGATCGCGGTAATTTAATCTGCCTTCAACTTTCGCACCGGGAATCAAATCATTCATCCGATTAAAGCATCGCAACAGAGTACTTTTACCACAACCACTAGGGCCAATAAAAGCTACAATTTGCTTTTCGGGAATTTGTAGATAAACATCCAGCAAAGCCAAAAAACCACTATAGTAAACTCTCAGACCCTCAATATCAAACACATTTCTTTCTTGAATCAGTGTATTATTACTTTGCCTACTTCTATTATCATTGTGAGTCATGACCGTTACACCTAAATTGAAGATTTCTATTTGATATCTGCAAAAATTCGCCGTTACCTAAAGCAATACCTATCGAGTGATTGAAAAGCGTTGGCGAACATAAATCGCTATCCCGTTCAATACTAAAATCAACAACAACATCACAATAATTGTTGCGGCTGATGAATTAGCAAAACCTGGTTCTGGACGACTGAGATAACTAAAAATTTGAATTGGTAAAGCCATAAATCTCTGGAATAACCCAGGATCAAAAGTCAAAAAACTCACAGCCCCAACTACTATTAAACAAGCTGCATCACCCACAGCACGAGATACAGAAATAATCACCCCTGTTAATATCCCAGGAATCGCATAGGGGATAACGTGATGGTAAATAGTTTGCCATTTAGTCACACCCAAACCATAGGAAGCGTGTCTTAAAGAATCCGGTACTGCACGAATCGCTTCTCTAGATGTCACGATAATTACTGGTAAGGATAACAAAGATAAAGTTAAAGCTCCAGAAATTAAAGCCGGGCCAAAACCTAACAAATAATTAAATACTCCTAAACCCAGCAACCCATACACAATTGAAGGTACACCAGCAAGATTACTAATATTAATTTCGATGATGGCAGTCCACCAAGCTTTAGGAGCGTATTCTTCTAAATATAAAGCGGCTCCTATACCAATTGGCACTGCAACTAACATCACAATAATTGCCAACAGAATACTCCCAACAATTGCGGGACGAATACCTCCCTCATCCGGGAACCGCGATGGAGTTTCTGTTAAAAAACCTGGGGTGACAAATCTGACTAATCCATCTTGGCAAATATCAAAAACCAGTAATGCCAAGATAAATAATCCAATCAACAACCCCAATAAAAAAATGATTTCAAATACCTTACCGAGTGACTCTCTTTTTTCAATATTATCGGTAAATTCTGCACTAGAATCGAAAAAATCATTACCTTGATAACTTGTAGCCATATTGATTAATCGTATTTTTCTTTAAATCTATGGGAAATCCAGTAGCTAACAATATTTAATGCCAAAGTTAGCAGAAATAACACAGCCCCGACAGCATATAAAGTTTTAAAATTGAGACTTCCTCTGGGGCTATCTCCACCAGAAATCTGTGCCATATAAGCTGTCATCGTCTCGACTGACTCCATCAAATTCACAGTCAGTTTTGGCTGTTGTCCAGCAGCAATTACCACGGTCATTGTTTCACCAACAGCGCGAGAAATACCTAAAATAATCGAAGCCGTAATTCCTGAAAGTGCTGCGGGTAATAACACTTTAAAAATCGACTCTAATTTAGTAATGCCCAACGCATAAGCGCCTTCTCTTAAAGAATTCGGCACGGCTTGAATCGCATCTAAACTAATAGAACCAACTGTCGGGGTAATCATCACACCCATCATTAACCCTGCACTCATAGCATTAAAGATTTCTAGAGGCAGAAAATTTCTCAGGAATGGGGTCACAAATAACAGGGCAAAATATCCATATACAACTGTTGGTATCCCTGCTAAAAGTTCCACTGCTGGACGCAAAATGGCAGCGACTTTAGGTTGGGCATATTCACTTAAATAAATTGCGGAAGATAAACCCAAAGGAATCGCTACTGCCATCGCAGTGAGAGTAGTTAAGAAAGTCCCCGCAATTAACGGCCAAATGCCAAAATGTCTTTCCGCAAATAAAGGTGTCCATTTAGTATCGAGAAAAAAGTCAGCTAGGGGGACTTCTTGGAAGAACTCAAATGTTACCTGAAAGATAATAACGACAATACCAAAGGTTGTTAAAACCGAGACTAAACCACAGCAAAATAAAATTGTGGCGATAATCTTTTCGGTAATATCTTCGGATGGATTTTTTTCTAGCGATCGCCGAGAATCTTCCTGAAAACCATTTTGATGATTGATGGCACTCATAAATCAATAAATTAAATAAAGTTAGTAATTGGCTGACCTGGTTTAGCTTTTTTGAATTTTGTGCCGGTTTCCCCCTTGAGAAATTTCTGTTTAACTTTCACGTAGGCTTCATCAGGTAAAGCCACATAACCTGCGCTATCTACCCATTTCCAGGAGTTTTCTAAATAAAAATCAACAAATTCTCGTACTGCTGGCTTTGTATCTAACGACTTTTTACTCACATAGATAAACAAAGGACGGGATAATGGTGTGTAAATATTTTTCACGACATTATCCACTGGTACAGGCTTTTCACACTTGCCATTAGGGTTTTCTACAGCTACTAAATTCAGCTTGTCTTGATTTTGAATGTAGTAAGAAATACCCACATAACCTAAAGAATATTTATCTCCTGCTACCCCTTGCACTAAAGTATTTTGATTATGGCTGGGAGTATAATCTGTGCGACCATTTTTAGCTTTACCTGTCACCGCCTGGGTAAAATAATCAAATGTACCTGTATCCGATGCAGGCGCATAAAGTTTCATCTTTTCATTAGGGAACTTCGGATTAACTTGATTCCAAGTTAAAATTTTGCTGTCTGCCTTAGCACTCCAAATTGTTTTTAATTCATCAACAGTCAAACATTGCACAAAATCATTTTGCCGATTCACAATTACGGCTATACCATCTAAAGCGATGGGTATTTCCAAAAATTCAATATTTTTACTTTTACATTTAGTGATTTCTTCATCTCTAATGGTACGTGAAGCACCAACAATATCAATTTCTCCTGCACAAAATTTACTGATTCCGCCCCCAGTACCACTTGATGCAACACTCACAACAGCATCAGCTTTCACATTATGATATTCTTCTGCTACTGCTAAAGAAATCGGAAATCCTACAGCTGCACCATCAATACTGACTTGTTTTTGCTTTTCTTTTTGACTACTACAAGCTGTTAGGCTATGACTAATTACCAGTAAAGACAGCAGTAATAGGTTATGTTTACATTGAGAAATAAAATTCATACAATTGCTAATTCCCTGAATTTGGATGAGGATTTATGCTTTACTATTAGCTTTAATTTTGTCAAAAATTGCCCCATCGTTTAAAAATTTGGTTTGAATTATGTCCCATCCCCCTAAATCTTGGGCTGTGAATAAAGTTTGAATGGGAGGATATTGTGAGATTACTTCTTGGGTAACTGTAGGATTTACCGGACGGTATTGTAATTTAGCAAATTCCCGTTGGGCTTCGGAAGAATATAAGAAGTCAACAAATGCCTCAGCTACTTTTCTTGTCTTGTGTTGATCAACATTTTTGTCTACTACAGCCACAGGATTATCTATCGAAATATTTAATTCTGGGATGACATAAGGTAGTTTTGTGGCTGTTTTCTCTGCTAAATTCACCTCATTTTCGTAGGTGATTAAAACATCGCCTTGAGCTTTTTGAAAAAACACATCACTGGCTTCACGGGCATCTTTGGTGAGAACGGCAGCATTTTGATAAACTTTGGCAATGTAGTTTAATGCTGTTGCTTCATCTCCGCCATTTTGTGTAACCGAACCCCAAAAAGCTAATAATTCCCAAATGCCAATTCCAGAAGTTTTGGGGTTAGCTGCAATGAGTTGTACATTGTCTTTCGCTAAGTCTGCCCAAGTTTGAATTTTTTTCGGATTACCTTCACGGGTAACAATTGCTGCTACCGATTTGCTAACAATACCATTTCTGGGGGTTCTAATCTGCCAACTGGATTTAATTAAACCAGCTTGTTGAATTCTCAGGACATCTAACGGCAGTGCTAAGTGGACTATATCTGCTTCTTGCTTACCTGAAATTACATCAGCTGCTTGAGCGACAGAACCGCCATAACTTTGGTCGAAAACTACTTTTTGGTTGTGTTCTTTCTGCCACTTTTCGACAAATTTAGGAATAATTTGGTCATGGGCTGCTTTAGTGACCGAAAAAGAAACTAGTCTTAGCTTAATTTCTGGTTCTGTCGCTGAATAACTCCCTGCACAAGCAGAGATAACTACACTTAAAATCGCACCTAAAAAGCATAAATATGCAAATCTTTTAACAGAGGTTTGGTTGAACCAAATTCTCCCGATTTTTTGATACAAAACTCGCATTAACTGTGCTGTTTTCTCAATGCAAGTATGTATATTAGCCGGATGCTGCGACTTGTTCATTAAAGATTTACCCCGTTATCTACAGCATCTCCATCGAGTTACTGTAATTAACTCAATAAAGCATGAAAATCTTATACCTGTCAAGACAGTATGTAATTGAACTATGAAAACTGAGGCTAATTCTTACTTACGGTTTTCCTAACAGCAACGCCAGCATTTTTGGCCAAATAAATCCCAATTTACTAAGCAATATACAAAGTTTTTTGGGTGGGAAAGCTTAATTAAAAATTAAATTTAACCTGCCAATATTCTTGAGTAAAACTAATTGTTGATTTTTTTTGTGAGCCAGAATACTAAATCCGATAAATTTTTTATAATTTTTCTTTAGTACCTAACATTTGGAAAATTTTCTCGGCGTTATCTAAATCGCCGACGATGCGTCGAATTGGTTGCGGCCAAACTTTCACCAGTGTGGGAGTTGCCGACACTTGATCAATTTCTGCTTGTTCTGGATGAGTTAAAACATCAATCACTTTTAAAGTGTAGGGATATTTGAGCGATCGCTCTAACATTTCGTGTAGATTGTGCAGTATCCGTTCGGTATTGGCGCTATGACCCGCAATAAATAAACGCAAAACGTAACATTGGGTTTTTTGTTGGATGTTTTGTGTGGCTCTGACTGGTGGATAGTATTTGGGAGCCTTTTCGGATAAATCTAAGTTCACAATTAAGTCGTGGTCTTCCCAAAGTTGGGGAAATGTGGAACGATAAGTGCCTAACACCATGCGATCGCACAAACCATCTTGCCAAGGTGCAGCTTGCCAGATTAAATCGCCCGTATGAAAAATTGTATTCAGTAAAGCTTGATGTTGTAATACTGCCGGATAAGCCTCGGCAAAAGTCCGAATTTGTTGCGTATGGGGATCTAACCAGTGGTCAACTGTGGCAGTATAACAAGGAACTAAAAAATGTGGCGGTTCCGATAAATCGAGAATTTCTTGTAAAGCAGCACACAAATGCAAATGCCATCGACCCTGTTTATTCGGGTCGATGCAATAAATTAAATCGCCTCCGGGTGTGAATAAGGCAATGCCTTTAAAAACTTTAGGTAAAAAGAGTTTAGGTGTAGTCAAGCTAGTTACAGGGGTTGGGGAACTTGGAGGTAAAAAGCCGAGGCGATAACTTTTTACCTTTACTGTAATTAAACTCGTCCTCGGAGAAACTGAGCCATTTCGTTAGGAGTTGGTGACATTTCTAAAGCGATTTCTTCAGTAATGCGACCTTCTTGATAAAGATTGAGCAACGACTGATTCATGGTAATCATGCCGTCGAAACTGGCTTGTTTCATCAATTCGGTAATTTCATCATATTTACCGTCTTTGACCCATTCTTTAACCGCCTCAGTGTTAATTAAGATATCGTGGAATGCAGCTCGTTTACCATCAGTCGTTCGACACAATCCTTGGGCGATGACTGCTACCAACGATTCGGCCAAGGCTACCCGCATCGCATCCTGTTCTGCACCAGAGTATAAATTCAAAATCCGTTCAATGGTTTTTACGGCGCTGTTGGTGTGCAGAGTTCCCATTACCAAGTGACCTGTTTGGGCAGCTTTTAAGGCGGTGTTGACGGTTTCTTTATCCCGCATTTCCCCCACCAGAATCAAATCTGGATCTTCCCGCAAAGCTGCTTTTAAAGCGTTGTCAAATTTGCGGGTGTGCATCCCCACTTCCCGTTGTTTGACCAATGACTTGCGGCTTTGGTGAACAAATTCTACCGGGTCTTCGATGGTGATGATATGCTTGGCCATTTCCCGATTAATATAGTCAATCATCGCCGCCATTGTGGTGGATTTACCAGAACCAGTCGGCCCAGTGACTAAGATTAAGCCTTTATGAGAGTGGCAGATATCTCGGAAAACTGGCGGTAAGCGCAACTGTTCCATTGATAAAATTTTCAGGGGAATCAACCGCAGTACCATTGCATGGCCTTTCAGCGAGCCAAAAACGTTCAACCGAACACGGGCGAATTCATATTGAGTTGCACCATCAAATTCGAGGTTTTCTTCAAATTGCTGAATTTCTTTCTCGGTCATCACTTCCCGTAACCAACTCATGAAAGTTGCATTATCTGTTTCGGGATATTCTGTGGGACTAATTTCGCCACGGTTGCGGAAGCGGGGAACTTCACCTACACCCAAGTGAATATCGGAATAACCATTATCAAAAGCTTCTTTAATAATTGCTCCCAAAGTTAACCCAGAAGGATTTTTTGCTGCTGGTGGTGGACTTGCGGGACGATTACCTGCAACTGGTGGCGGTGGTGCAGGTTGAGTTGTATTCCGGTGGGCAGACATATCTAATGTTTGTGTATGCTGCCGTTGTGTCGCTAATGATGGTGGTGGCGGCGGCATAGGTGGCACATTCCGAGGAGCAGCCGGATGGGAATTGGCAGAGTTTTGTGTTTCTGTCATATATCTTCAAAATTAGGGAGTTATGAACTTGAATCTGCAAAAAATCTGTCTTGGTGGTTCTAAGGACGGCAGACAGCAGGTTTGTTGCTGCTCCTTAGCTGAGAACTTTATCGCAACATTTCGTTACACCTAGCTTGTCAGTTAGTATATTTTTTTAGATAATGTGCAAATCTCTCCATTAGGTTAAAAAATCCTGAAGTCTATATAAACTTGTTTAGCACACTGCAACCTGATATATCCTTCAGTAATAACCCTTATAAATAAAAGCAATATATAATACATTTAATCAAATGTGAAAACATCCGGCGATTAGATGAGAAATTTCTCCGCAAAATTCCGGCAATTGACTAGCAGCTAAAAGCCAAATCAGCAGCAGGTATTTTTTTCAGACAAATTAGTGATTTATGAGAGACATCCCCAGTTTTTATAAGAAATATTAAGGGGATCAATTTGCGGGGTGGAAAACATTCTGATGAGGCTGTTAAGAACCAGCT
This sequence comes from Aulosira sp. FACHB-615, assembly GCF_014698045.1. Classification (GTDB taxonomy): domain Bacteria; phylum Cyanobacteriota; class Cyanobacteriia; order Cyanobacteriales; family Nostocaceae; genus Nostoc_B. The sequence continues at coordinate 423,147 of NZ_JACJSE010000002.1, read as the reverse complement.
TCTACTCCTTGAGATAGATGGCACAAACCAGTTCCATAGCAAGAAATCAACGGAACTTTACATTCATAATTAGAAAAACTTAACTGTAAAGTTAAGTTACCAAATGCTCATTTTTCCTATTCCTTTTTATATACTGGGATTCACTGAAACAATCAGTTGATTCGCCAACAGCGTTATCTCACTGATATTAAATTGATTGCTGTGTACTTAGGAGGAAAAGTCATGGTTTCGGCTCAAGGCTCTAATCTCGGAAAGACCTACTCCTTAATGATGATTAAAAGCTTCTTGATATGGACTTTCACGTTGGCAGTATGTTTGTTAGTTGTCGGTTTTCCATTAGTGGTTTTGATGGCTACGGTCGGATGTCTGTTGTCGATTGTTTTACAATCTGTCATGCCTGTTAGTGCGGTTTTACTAGTAGGTGGTGGGTTAATTTTGTTCAATATTTTGGCAGTGGCGATCGCAGCTGGTGTTCTCACCCTCAAAGGTGTACATCCCAGTGACATCAAATGGTTAAGCTGGTTGCATGGAGAGACTGAAGAATTACAAAAGACCTCTATATATGCAGCTTGCCCTTTAACTTGTGAAATCAAATAAAACTATTGCGTTAAACACGACAAACAGTACATCTGCCCGGTTCAGCCGGGTTTTTTCATTTTTAGTCATTAGTCCTTAGTCATTTGTCATTTGTAGGGATGAAACATTTACTATTGACCAATGACCCATGACTAATGACTACCAGCCATGACTAATAAAAAGCGAGTTGGCATTATTTTAGGTACACGTCCAGAGGCGATTAAACTAGCGCCTGTAATTCAGGTTTTCCAGCAATCTCCTGAATTTGCGTTGCAAGTAATTTTAACTGGACAGCATCGTGAAATGGTTGAACAAGTGATGCAACTGTTTAACCTCAAAGCCGATGATGACTTAGAGATTATGCAGCCGAAACAATCTTTAAGCGATATTACTTGTCGCAGCTTGCGCGGATTAGAAGAATTATTTCAAAAGAGTAAACCAGATTTAGTTATCGTCCAAGGAGATACGACCACAGCTTTTGCCGCAGCCTTGGCAGCTTTTTATCAAAAAATTCCTGTGGGTCATGTCGAAGCTGGGTTAAGAACTGATAATATTTACAATCCTTATCCAGAAGAAGCGAATCGCAGGTTAATTTCCCAAATTACGCAACTGCATTTTGCACCAACAACTTTGGCGGTGGAGAATTTGCAACGTTCTGGGGTGTTGGGCGAAATTCACTTGACTGGAAATACTGTGATTGATGCACTATTAAATGTGGCGGCGAGTCAGCCAGCTTGTAATGTTCCGGGGTTGAATTGGAATGAATATCGCGTGTTGTTGTCCACAGTTCACCGCCGGGAAAATTGGGGAGAACCATTACAAGCGATCGCTCAAGGTTTTCTGCAAATATTAGATAAGTTTCCTGATACTGCTTTGGTATTACCACTGCATCGCAACCCGACAGTTAGGGAACCATTGCAAGCATTATTAGGGCAACATCCGCGCGTATTTTTGACCGAACCTTTAGATTATGCCGAATTAGTGGGTGCAATTGGGCGATCGCATTTTTTATTAACTGATTCTGGTGGTTTGCAAGAAGAAGCACCAAGTTTAGGTAAACCAGTATTAGTTTTGCGAGAAACCACAGAACGTCCTGAAGCTGTAACGGCGGGTACAGCTAAATTAGTCGGGACTGAAAGCGCGAGTATTTTGGCGGCGGCGGCTGAGTTATTGAGTAATTCTGCGGCGTATGATGCAATGGCTAATGCGATTAATCCTTTCGGTGATGGTCATGCAGCCGAGAGAATTTTGCAAATTGTAAAGAATTATTTGGGAGTGGGTTGATAAATAGGGAGAGGCAAAATGCCTTTCCCAAAAAAATAATTTATTTGCACAAATTATGAGTACTCAAATCCAAATATTTGTAGAGTTTCTACAAGATGGACAATGGACAGCAGTGCTAAAACCAAAAGGTCGGGGTCTAAAAAAATCAACAGCAGAATTTTCACCTCTAGAAAAAATAGATATCGGCACACACTATGAGTTTTTTGCTGTTCTAGCTGGTGTCCGTCGAGAAAGATTTTTACAGTGGTATGGTGCAGATATCAGACCTATATCTCGACCACGAGGTCTTCCACAAGACCTTTCACCTTTTTTGAAATCACATATTCAAGATGATGATTGTTGGAATGCTTCTTGGCTTATGGTTCAAGAATTGCTCAATTTTGATTGGGAAAAACTCATTAAATTTTACGGCTTGGTTGAACCACAGTACGCAAACTTGTTTTCTAGTAATCAATCATTTCCTTACGAACAATGGACAGAGGAAGCGAAATTATATTCTCTAAACTCGAATTATCTTCCTAAATCGGATAATGTACAAGTCAGTTGGGTAGAAAGTTATAGAGAATTTGTTGGTTCTGAATTTCTTGATTATTTTTTTGGAGAATTATTACTTTTAGGTTCACCAAAAGAAGTGAGGATTATTTTTTACTTTTATTAGTTACAAAACTTAAACTATGCTGTTTGATTGGTTTGTAACCAGTTGTGTAAATCAGCGATCGCACTCAAATCTCATAAAGCCTCGCCCTATGTGATCGTCTGTAGTAATTTAACTTATATTATGCTTTTTGATTACTTTCATTTTGCCTTTACCAAAAATTAAATTTGGCTGTACGAATTATGGGTACTGATATTAAAATATTTTCAGAACGTCTACAGGATGGACAATGGACACTATTATCAATAACTGAGGATTTAAGTAAGGAGTCACATCAAGATTTATCTACTTTAGAAATCATAGATATCGGCAGACCTTATGGGTTTTTTGCTGTTCTAGCAGGTGTGCGCCGGGAAAGATTTTTAAAGTTGTATGGTGTAGATATTATACCTATATCTCGACCACGAGGGTTGCCAAAAGACCTTTCACCTTTCTTAAAAACTTATATTGAAATTGAAGATGATAATTGTTGGAATGCGTCTTGGCTTTTGGTTCAAGAACTGATTAGTTTTAATTGGGAAAAACTCATTAAATTTTACGGCTTGGTTGAACCACAGTACGCAAACTTGTTTTCTAGTAATCAACCATTTCCTTACGAACAATGGCCAGAAAACGCGCACTGCTATTCTCTAAACTCGAATTATCTTCCTAAATCAGATAATGTACAAGTCAGTTGGGTAGAAAGTTATAGAGAATTTGTTGGTTCTGAATTTCTTGATTATTTTTTTGAGAAACTCTTAGCTTTAGGTTCACCAAAAGAAGTGAGGATTATTTTTTACTTTTATTAGTTACAAAACTTAAACTATCCTGCTTGATTTGCTTGTAACCAGTTGAGTAAGTCAGCGATCGCACTAAAATTTCATAAAGCCTCACTACAGGCGATCGCCTGTGGTAATTTAATTTCCAAGTTAAACTATACTGCTTGATTGGTTTGTAACCAGTTGTGTAAATCAGCGATCGCACTAAAATCTAATAAAGCCTCACTCAGTGCTTCCAATTGTTCTAAAGAAAGACCTTGAACTTGTTGACGAACTTCGTCGGGTAAATTGCCCACCCTTCTTTGCAGTAGTCGTAAGACAAGTATTTGTGTTTGTTCCTGTTTACCTTCTTGTTTACCTTCCTGTTTACCTTCTTCCTTGCCTCGCTCGTAGCCAATGCGCTCGCCTGTAGTTATGTAAGGCATAGTAAGCTCCTGCTCGAATAACTTAAAGTCTTGCCAAAATTCTGCTTCTAATGCTTTTGGTAAAATCATAACCCAATCGATAAAACGATAGAGGTTACGAATGTCTCTTTCTTCTAGCCCTTGTTCATAAAGTCGGCGAATTAAGCTGAATTTCCAATTTTTCCGTTCTCCTGGCTGTTTGCTGGTTTGCTGCGTTTTTAAATGCGCCATGACAACTGTCGCAAAAGGATTATTGCTGGTTTCTAATTCTGTCCAGAGATTTTGATAATCTAGCAATTTGATAGTGCCGAATCGAAAAATCAGACTGCAATCAGGATAATTGTAACTGTATTGATTCGGTCTCCAAGTAGAGTCAGCGTCACATAAAATTGCTAGGCTGATGGCTGGTTTGGCAAATTTATCAAAAATTCGCAGGTTATACAAAAACATTCTTTCGGCGAAGTTATCTTCTGGTTTCGCCTGAATTTCGACATGAATTAACAACCAAACTTCTTCCCCATCAATTTGCCAAACTTTAACTAATTTATCGGCGTATCTTCTTCCAAGTTCGGCTTCGCGGGCAATTTGTTGAAATTCCTTGTCGAGAAATTCGTGGGGGCGTTCCCAATTAATTAGGGCTGCTGTTTGGGGAAAGAAAAACTGCATTGCTTGGGGAAAGTATGCTTCTAAAATTTCTTTCCACGGCGAATCATTATCGGCTCTTTCTCGTTCCTCAGTCATTGTATTTAGAAAATAATGAAACGCAGATAAACGCAGATAAAAAACAAAAACTCTCTGTGTTCCTCTGCGTTTAACTCTGCGCCACTTTGCGTTTAAAACTACTGATTTAAAACTAACTCTGGCTGTGGTGCTTCTTCTTCTGGGTCTGGTAAACCAAACATTGAACGATACAGCTTATCGTATTGCTTGGCTGAACGATACCAACTAAAGTCTTGATTCATCCCGCGTTTTTGCAGTTCGCCCCACTGAGGTTTGAAACGAAAACCTTCCCAAGCGCGGATCATGCAGGTAAACAAATCTAAGGGTTCGTAGCGGTCGAAGCAATAACCTGTACCAGCTTCGTTGATAGGGTCGTGGTGAGATACGGTGTCAACTAATCCCCCGGTGCGGCGGACAATGGGAACGGAACCATAGCGCATTGCCATCATTTGGCTGATACCGCAGGGTTCAAAGCGGCTGGGCATTAAAAAGGCATCAGTTCCAGCATAAATCCGGCGGGATAGGGCATCGTTGTAAAGTAAATATGTCGCCATCCGTCCGGGATAGCGGGATGCTAATTGCCACATTTGAGTTTCATAATAGCGATCGCCTGTCCCTAACAACACAAATTGAGCATCTGTATAAGCCATGAAGCGGTCTAAAATTTGGATGACCAAATCCAAGCCTTTCTGCTCGACTAATCGGCTTACCATCCCAATTAAAAAGGCTTGAGAGTTGACCTCTAACCCCATTTCTTCTTGTAAGGCAACTTTGTTTTTCTTACGCTGATCTAAAGTGTCTGGCGAGAATGTCTGTGCAATATATTTATCATCGACTGGGTTGTAAACCTCAGTATCTATACCGTTGACAATCCCTGATAACTTCCCACTGATAAATGACAGCAAACCTTCTATAGTTTCACCATACGCGGGTGTTTTGATTTGTTCGGCATAAGTTGGGGAAACGGTATTTACCCTGTCAGCAAACTGCACTGCTGCTGCCATTGTGTTGTGTCCTTGCATATACCAAGGACACCAAGTAATTTTATCCAGATACCAACGCCACGGCCCTTGATAAGCCAGGTTATGAATCGTAAACACTGTGGTGATATCTGGGTCTTGGTGCATCCACACGGGTATCATCCCTGTATGCCAGTCGTGACAGTGGATGATGTCTGGCTTCCAGTAATTCCAGCAGAACTCAGCCGCACCATTGGCAAAAAAGGTGAACCGCCAATCTTCGTCTTCGCCCGAATAGATGCGGCGGGGATTAAATACAGGATGTCCAAATAAATACAAAGGCACATCCGTACCGGGCAGCACACTCTCGTAAACTGCAAAGTCCTGAAACATGGCATATCCCCACCAAATCGGGTCTTTGGGGATTTCCATTTTGTCTGGTAAAAACCCGTAGTAAGGCAAGAAGATGCGGACATCATGCCCCATTTCTCTCAAGACTTTAGGTAATGCTCCCACAACATCACCCATTCCTCCTACTTTCGCAACGGGAGCTGCTTCTGCTGCAACGAATAGAATCCGCATGGTCTTTGTTGTTTCCCCGGTTCTGCCTATATTTTCACAAGAAGTCTGAAGTATAAAGGCAGTTTAATCAAAGAATCTTGATCCTTTACACTTCATCCTTTAATCTCAACTCTTATCTAACCACATCTGTTTGCCAGTATCCTAAGAACCCCGTTGGATTTCAGCAAAGATTTCCTCAAGAATTTCTTGAGCGCCTTGTTCCCGTAGAAGGTTAGCTAATTCTGTCCCTAATGCTTCGGCGTTGCTCGCTGCACCTGTGACGGTATCTTTAACAAGTTTTTGACCATCTACACTGGCGACTACACCTGTTAATGTTAAATTACCATCAACAATTTCTGTATTTACACCGATGGGTACTTGGCAACCACCTTCAAGGTCACGTAAGAATGCTCTTTCTGCTAAACAACGATCGCGTGTCTGGGGATGTTCAATTGCTTTGAGTAAAGATATCAAATCTTGGTCATCAGCGCGACATTCTATCCCTAAAGCGCCTTGTCCGACAGCGTGGAGGGAAATTTCTTTGGAAATAACTTGATGAACGCGATCGCCCATACCCAAGCGTTGTAACCCAGCAGCTGCTAAAATCAGGGCATCATATTCACCAGCATCGAGTTTTGCCAAGCGGGTATTCAAGTTACCGCGCACATCTTTAAAGGTAAAGTGGGGAAATTGATTGCGTAACTGTGCCAATCGTCGCAGTGAGGATGTGCCAATGACTGCACCCTCTGGCAAAGTGTCAATTTGCTTGTCTTTGTACTTTTCATGCACAACTAAAGCATCTGCGGGGTTTTCCCGTTCGGTAATTGCTGCTAAGGTTAAGCCTTCTGGTAAATTAGTCGGCAGATCCTTGAGGGAATGAACTGCAAAGTCAATTTCTTGGTTGATCATTCCCAGTTCGAGTTCTTTTGTAAATAGTCCTTTATCGCCAATCTTCGCCAACGCTACATCCAGGATTTTGTCGCCTTGGGTAGACATGGTGTGGACTTCAAAATTGATATCTGGGAAACTTTTTTGTAGTTGCTCTCTTACCCAGTATGTTTGAACTAGAGCAAGTTGACTTTTACGAGAACCAATACGAATCGTGCGGGTTGCACTGGAAACAACTGAAGTCATAATAACGTTATGTCAAACCAGGCGATACATTCACATTCATCTAGACTACCGCAGTGAGTGACTTCCCGCATTGCGATCGCTTAATTAAACGCAACTTTAGCTTGAATTTCATTTACATTTTTTAACAAAAAATCTGCGACTCGTTTAAGTTAAGCATCCCAGCAAAAAAATGCTTCATAAACTACTTTTCTCTTGTAGCTTCTGCTTCTATAGTCATTAACAAACCTATCTCCCTTGTCTCCCCTATCTTCCTTGTCTACCTTGCCTCTTTATGTTCAAGCATAGCGACCTGATAGTTATCAACCATCATGTTGAAGATACTCGCGCAATTGTTGAGTTCGCTGTTTTGTCGCTTCTTCTAAGCAGCCAGCATAAATCGCAGGTGCAATACTTCCCCCTTCGTATGCACTTCTTTCAAACTCACAACTAGCGTCACGAAACTTAATCCAGGCTAACTGTGCAGCAATTAATTTTTGCTGTCTAGTCTTTGACAACTTTGGTAACAGTTGTTTATAAACTTGGTTCAATTTTTTATCTGCATTTTGATATGACAATTGTGAGCAGATATTAATTTCCAATTGAGTTTGCGGGTCATTACAGTTGGGTTTTTGTGCTAAATATGTTTTTGTCGGTTGGGTTTGTGTATTTGCCTGCACCACAGTATTAGCACTCAAACCAATAACCGTTAAGATACTGAATAAATAAAGTGATAAATAACGCATAGGATGTTTTTCCTTTCAGCATTAAAAGCTATAAAAAGTTCAATATAGCTCATAATTACTGGTATTTTAGGAAGTGAACAAGAATATTGTTTGTAAAATCCAACACAATTACTATAATGATGGTGCGAAAATTATATTTATATCGGTTCTTATTCTACTGAGATACAAGCAATAACAGTTAACCGCAAATTTAGGTGAGTAAGCGGCTTGCCGCAGGCTATACAGATGGAAACAGATAAATTTGTACCTCAACAGACGAGGAAACGCCATATTGACTTATCAAATATGGTGCAAGTCAGAAAATTAATTCCAGAAAAAATCTGTTTATTTACTCAAATGCTTGAATGGTAAAGCTTTCATCTGCCAATATGGAGCAACTTCCTTACGCGATAATGGCTTCAAGATATTATTGAAAACCTAAACTTGGAAGGTTAAATGTCACAAGCACCAGAAAAAGCTGTTGGTGAGTATGAAATCTTCTTGAAAGATGCAGATAATAATTTGCTTCCAGCAAAGATTGAATTAGGTTGCCGAGATTGGACTGAAGTTGGCGGACGACGCACCGAATGTCGTATTAAATTACAGTGGGCTAACGGTGTAATCGAAGAAACAGATTGGCATTTTTTCGAGTCTTTTAAGCGGGTTCGAGAGAGACTTGCTTTACACCGTCTTTTGCCTATTTGCTACGGAGCTAGTAGAAAAATCATAATAACGGGTATGGCAATCGATATGGCATTGGGACGAAGAGTTTATAAAGTGGGTGAAGATGGTCAATTAACTCGTGTAGATATATTTAAAACTGGTGATGATGTAGAGCCTGTAAGTGTTGAAATTCAAGAGCATTTTCAAAGAGAATGGTGTCAGGTATTTAGAGAAAAATGAGGAAAAGAATTTATTAATAATATGTTAATTAAAAATATTGAAATTCTTTCAGAAGATGCTGAAGAGGCTTTATTACATATAACTGATGGTGTTTATGAGTGTGCTGCCTTTTGTCAGCCTTGTAATAAATGTATAGGTTATTTTATTGAAGAACCACTTTTATCTTTTAATAGCCAATACCCTGTTTTGGAAACCATAAATAAAACTCCTTATATTAGCCGTAAGAAGAGTGGTTTTGCTCATGAAATATTAGGGCAAGTGATAAGTGTAGAAGAGAATTTAGTACGAGTAGGAAATATTATTATTGAGCTAGATGTTAATTTACCGGGAGACATCAATATCAATGATTTGGTAAAATTTACTTGTGCAAGATTAGATACATAGTGAAGTAGCTATACGGTGATTATAGTTTCCGCAAGATTTCGCATCATATAAATGCACCATAATGGCTCTCAAAAGCATTGATTTATCTGAGTGTGACCAGTGTTAGTAAGAAATTCAGGGTGGAATTTGCTTACTTTGAAGGCATTGTAATTATCGCTGGATTTGGAGCGATCGCACTCGCTTATCTAGGTCATTGTAATTATCGCTGGATTTGGAGCGATCGCACTCATCAATCAGGAAAAAACTGTTCCTGGTTCTTGTTTCCCGCGCTCCCCTGAGCCTGTCGTTCGCGTAGCGTCTCCGATAGGAGAAGTTTTCCCTACCAGCACCAAAGGTCTTTTTCGTCCAGCCCTAAGTATTTATTCAATATTACTTAAGTGTCTTAACTGTCTTAATGCTTTTTTAACTGTTTTTTAACTGTTTTAACTGTCCTTGAATTCTCATGAAAATTTTGGAATATTAGAAGCATGAAGTGTATCGAGAACGCACTTCAAGTGACTTCCACTAAAGCATTTGTCAAGCTAAACGCTCTGATCTAGCAAATACATGCACTGTGGCAATAGTATTCCGCACAAGACATTAGTCTTGTGACGAATATTGTTGTGCTGGGTTGTCTTTGGCATTGACAAAAACTCGCATTCATTCATTTTCATCTATTTACTTAGGAGTTTCAATTATGGTGGCTACACCTGTACAAACCAGCCAGGCGCTCTCAGTAACTTATGGTAATGATGGTACTAAAATTGCATCAGGAAATACGACACCAGGTGCAACCAACTGGCAACAATATAGTGATGGTATTTATATAGAAGTTGACACTAGTGCTGCTGGATTCACCAAAACACCAAGATACATAACATCACTTGCTGGTGATAGCAAGCATTATGGAACCACTGGAGCTACTTCTATCTATAACCCTACTGCTACAGGCTTTCGTATACAAATAAGGTGGGAAAAAGACTACGAATCTGGAACTATTACCCCAGAACTAGCTAACACTAACAAATGGCATATCAATTGGATTGCTATTGAGCCTGCGTCTGCGAAAACACCACGTCCGGCAGCAGGAAAATACTACTACCTTGTTGTTAAACATACTGGCAAAGTTTTAAATGTGACAGGTGGTAGTAAGGAAGACAATATCCAGCTTATTCAGTATGACAAGTCAGATAGTGATAACTCTAAATGGCTGTTGGAAGATACTGGTGATGGCTCTTACTACCTTGTTGCTAAACATAGCGGCAAAGTTGCAAATATAGCAGGTGGTGGTAGTGTTGATGGTAGCAATGCTGTTCAGTATCAGAAAGGAAATAACGATAACTCTAAATGGCTATTGGAAGATGCAGGTGACGGCTACTTCTACATTATCGGCAAACAAAGTGGTAAGGTTCTACAGGTAAATGGTGGCAACAAAGAGAATGGAGCAAAAGTCGATCAATGGACAAGACAAAACGTTGATCACCACAAATGGAAATTTGAGGCTGTGTAGTTAACCCCTTCATCCTTCTTCTTTTAAATAACAACTGACCTTCTCTTTGACCGACTCCTTCAAATTCGGGGGTCGGTTTTGCAATGATTGTCTAGATTTAATTCAAATCGTTCTATTGTAATTATTGCTGAACTTGGGGCGATCGCTTAACTTACAGGCATTTGTTTTAACTCTACTTCCCGCCGTCGAGGGACATCATAAGTCATAAAATCATAAGCCATATCTGTCTTAGGAAAAATCGCCCGTGCTTCTTGAAGTAAATCTTTCAATTCTATGGGGTTGCCTGGAGCGTAGCGAGGGCTAAAATGAGTCATGATTAACCGATGGGAACCACCTGCTAAAGCTGTTTGTGCTGCCATTGTGGTTGTCGAATGTAATCTTTGAAAAGCCATCTCTGCGTCTGCATGGGCAAAGGTCGCTTCGTGAATTAATACATCCGCATCTTTAGCTAGTTCTACCGCACCTTCTGTATAAATTGTATCTGTGCAGTAAGCTATTTTGCGGCCAATTTCTGTGGGGCCACAAAGTTCAGCGCCGTTAATTACTCTTCCGTCGTCCAAGGTGACAGTTTCACCCCGTTTGAGTTGACCATAAATCCGACCAGCAGGAATTTGCAGCGTTTTGGCTTTTTCGACATCAAAACGTCCAGCGCGGTCTTTTTCGGCAACCCGATAACCAAATGCGGTAATTCGATGATGCAACTGGCCACAGGTGACGGTAAATTCCTGATCTTCGTAAATTACTCCAGGACGGATAGTATGAACTTTAATCGGGTAAGAAAAGTGTGTATGAGAATATTTTGATGCCGATTGGATATATTCATTTAATCCCGGCGGCCCGTAAATATCAATTCTGTCAACATTGCCAGCTAAACCACAACTAGCCAACAAACCCATCAAGCCAAAAATATGGTCGCCGTGCAGATGGGTAATAAAAATTCGGGAAAGTTGACTGATTTTTAGGTCACTCCGCAAAATTTGGTGCTGAGTACCTTCACCACAATCGAATAACCACAGTTCTGCCCTTTGGGGTAATCTTAGGGCGACACTAGAAACATTACGCGATCGCGTCGGTACACCGGAACTTGTCCCTAAAAATGTTATTTGCACAGCGTTTTTTTGTTTCCCTATTACTGATTTTGGCTCTTTATTCTATATGGTGACATAACAGAATCCAGAATCCACAAGTCAGAATTGTAATACCAAATTGAAGAATGATTGCGACAAATAAATTGCCCAAAAGCTTACCAGTAAAGCCTGTCTCAATCTAAAATCTGTCTTGAAAAGTTTGCTCAAGTCGGGGAACCCGCCCACGCAACTTTTCGCAAAATCTAAAATCCAAAATGGTATAAGAGAGTTTGATCATGTGTAGGACTAGCAATAAGACGAAAAATCAATGGTTTGGGGAAGATTGTAGGCGTGTAATTATACAAAACCCTTACACCCCATACCCTTACACCCATTCTGGATAGACAACCTGTGCGTAAGTCCTAGTTATTTACTTTTGGCGGAAAGATTTTCTAACAAGCGATCGCGGATTCCCATCAGTCTGGCTTGGTTATCCACTGCCGAACGTGGCGCTGGTAAATCAGTGTTCGGCCAACCAGGTAAATTATTGCATGGGCAAGTCTCAGCCGGCATTCCTACGTTTCTCATCGGAATCGGCATATTGCAACGACCACAAGGCATAATTTCCCATACAGAGGTCAGCAATTCTGCAATGGTTTCGTGAGTGCCTTCTAAATAACAATCACCGAATTCTGGCGAGATAATTTTCTGCCAACACTCTTCAAATTCCTGGCTATAGCGATCGCCTTTATATACAGGTTGAGGCAACAAGCTTGCTACCCCATTACCAACCACTACTCTCTTACCCAACTGAAACCAGTAGGCGAGATACTTTTTGACATCTTCTGTGTTTGCCATACCACGATTGTACATTCGGCATGAGGAGACTTGCTCTGTATATAATATTAATTTTCTATTAAAAATTTGACCCTCAATCGGTAGGCAAAATAATAATCAAGCTCTCTTCATTTTTCTTAATTTAATACTTTACAATTCCTCATTTATCGCTGTTGGCAATGGTGTACCCAGCACACTCAAATTCAATACATGACCACCAGCTACAAGATAAACCGTGTCACAAACAACGCCTAATTGCCGCACCAAAGCACCCAGGCGATCGCGGAATTGTCTACCGATAGGGTAAGCAGGAACCACACCCCAGCCGACTTCTTCCGCCACAAACAGCATATCGGCAGCTACGAGTTGTACTGTGTCTAAAAACTCGGCAATTGTATTTTGCCAACTAATTTCATCCTCATCTAAAAAATTTGTCACCCAAGTTCCCAAAGAATCAACTAACAAACAACTCTGGGGTTTAGCATCAGCCAAAGTCGCTGATAATTCTCTAGGCACTGCTAAAGTTACCCAATTTTGCGGACGGCGTTGTTGATGTGCCGCAATGCGTTTTTGCCACTCAGGATCATTAAGATTTTCGGTAGCAGTTGCAACATAAACCACTTGTTTACCTGACTGCTGGGCAAGATATTCTGCCCATTCACTTTTGCCCGACCGAGCAGCCCCTGTAATTAAAATGACTTTACCCACGATTTTTCCTAGGAAATACTTAAGCAAAAAGATGTAGAATTTTACTTCTACATCCTTTCATGTTCCAATCCTTTGATCACAACTATTTGGAAGAGGGTAAAGGAGTATAGAGCAATAAAGTTATAGCGGCTTTCATTCCAGTGAAATAAATATATTTCCCTAGCCTCTTTTCCCCATCTACTTTTACTGCACTCAACCGAGAAACGCTATAAGTACAGCCTCACACTCTTACACCCATTCTTAACAGATAACCTTTGTACGTAAATCCTATCTCTGTTAAGCAATCACTAGAATGTCATCGGATGTCAGAGTTGGTGCGAGAGTGAGACTAGCAATTTGCTGTTGTGCCGTCACACCATTACCGTCAATATCAAAGAATAGTCCACCAGTAATACTGTTATAGATAAATCTCTGATTTGCGGTTGTTGCACCTGTACCTACAAAGAACTGAAGACTGGAAAGCACACCCAAGGATAGACCACCACCAAAACCAGAAGCAGAAACTACGATCGTATCAGGGACAGAAGCAAAATCAGTGATGATATCTACACCTTCCCCAGGTTTTAAGAAGGTGAACTGATCATTGCCAATACCGCCAGTTAAAACATCTGCACCACTACCACCGATGAGATTATCGTTACCAGCACCACCTACTAATACATCATTACCCGCACCACCATTGAGAATGTTGTTAGCAGCATTACCAGTAATAGTGTCATTATTCGCAGTACCTGTAACATTCTCAAAGTTACTGACAGTGAAATTGAGGTTAGTAGTCGCACTACCAATCACCACATTATTTACTATCAAGCTATTTGTACCCAAGTTGGCGGTAATGGAGGTACTACCTGTTGCTGCTGAGGCATTAATAGTATCATTCAGCAAGTTAGATGCAACGATCGCTTCAATGCCATTTAACTGGTCAGTTCCTCCACCAGATTTGCTAACTGTACCTGTGGGGCCAAGAATAATGGACTGTCCTAATCCACTGTAGTTTACCGTGTCAGTACCGGCATCACCGTTGAGGGTATCATTACCATTACTACCGCGCAACACATCATTGCCAGCACCACCATTGAGAATATTATTACCGTTGTTACCAGTAATAATGTCATTATTCCCAGTACCAATGACATTCTCAAAGTTATTCACAGTGAAGTTGAGGTTGGTAGTCACACCACCAATCAACACATTATTCACTGTCAAACTATTTGTACCCAAGTTGGCGGTAATACTGACACTACCCGTTGCTGTTGAGGAATTAATTGTATCGCCGAGTAAGGTAGAAGCTGTGATGGTTTCAATCCCGTTTAATTGGTCAATTCCTCCACCTGATTTGTTGACTGTACCTGTGGGGCCGAGAACGATAGTTTGTCCCAGCGCACTATAGTCTGTTGTATCAGTGCCTGCATCACCGTTGAGGGTATCATTACCGTTACTACCGCGCAACACATCATTACCCGCACCACCATTGAGAATGTTGTTAGCAGCATTACCAGTAATAGTGTCATTATTCGCAGTACCTGTAACATTCTCAAAGTTACTGACAGTGAAATTGAGATTAGTAGTCGCACTACCAATCACCACATTATTTACTATCAAGCTATTTGTACCCAAGTTGGCGGTAATGGAGGTACTACCTGTTGCTGCTGAGGCATTAATAGTATCATTCAGCAAGTTAGATGCAACGATCGCTTCAATGCCATTTAACTGGTCAGTTCCTCCACCAGATTTGTTGACTGTACCTGTGGGGCCAAGAATAATGGATTGCCCTAATCCACTGTAGTTTACCGTGTCAGTACCGGCATCACCGTTGAGGGTATCATTACCATTACTACCGCGCAACACATCATTGCCAGCACCACCATTGAGAATATTATTACCGTTGTTACCAGTAATAATGTCATTATTCGCAGTACCTGTGACATTCTCAAAGTTGTTGACAGTAAAGTTGAGGTTGGTAGTCACACCACCAATCAACACATTATTCACTGTCAAACTATTTGTACCCAAGTTGGCGGTAATGCTGACGCTACCCGTTGCTGTTGAGGAATTAATTGTATCGCCGAGTAAGGCAGAGGCTGTGATGGTTTCAATTCCGTTTAATTGGTCAATTCCTCCACCTGATTTGCTGACTGTACCTGTGGGGCCGAGAACGATAGTTTGTCCCAGCGCACTATAGTCTGCTGTATCAGTTCCTACATCACCGTTGAGGGTATCATTACCGTTACTACCACCCAACACATCATTACCCGCACCACCATTGAGAATGTTATTGGCATTGTCACCAGTAATGCTGTCGTTTTGGTTTGTACCTCTGACATTCTCAAAACCACTGACTGTAAAAGTGAGGGTTCCCAAACCAGGAACATTATTTACAATCAGGGAATTGGTTAATAAATTAACAGTTATGGAAGTTGGCGCGGTAGCATCTGAAGCATCAATCCAGTCGTTGAGTGATGAGGTCGCAAAAATTCTCTCGACTTGAACTAGTTGATCTGTACCAAAGCCTACTCCTTTGCTAACAATCCCAGTAGATTTCAAGGTGATTGCTTGGCTTAAAGCACTGTAGTCGGCTGTATCAATGCCAGTCCCACCATTTAGCAAACTGCTACCACTGGCATCTAATACATAAAAGTAATCATTACCAGTACCACCAATCAGATTATCGCTGCCTGCATCATTAAATAAAGTGTCATCGCCGCTTTCGCCAAAGACAGTATCGTTACCGTCTCCACCAAGGAGGATATCATTGCCTTTGCCGCCAAACAGAAAGTCATTTTCACCTTCTCCCAATAACAGATCATTACCACCCAGTCCAAAAATATAATCACGGGTGGCTTTACCGATCAAAATGTCATTGCTTTCAGTACCAAGAATGATGTGAACTAGCTTACTTACTAAAGAGGCTGTATCAGAATTAGCAGCCGAAAATATTTTAAAGGCGATCGGGTCATTTGCGACATCAGGTGCAAATTTGAGTACAAACTCAGTTGCAGCGTCAATAGTAGTTTCAATAAGTTCAGCAGGTGGATTGGCTAACCGAGTTGCTTCTACAACATCTGTCTTACTGAATAAACCAGCGAAATCCGCAGCAGCTATCTTGCCTGAAACTAATTCTTGACTCAAGGTATTCAGGTCGAATACAAGCGAGGTTGTCAAGACCTGATCTTGATTAGTTACTAATTGCACAGGTGTAGTCATTGATTAGGATTTCCCTTGGTGAAATATGTCTTGAGATTTGACCTAAGACAAAAGACCTTAACAAATATAAATAAATCATTAAATTGCTTAATATGAACGTTTTCTGAAATACATTGAATATGAATTTTTTGTAAAGAAATGTAATGTAATCGCCAATTGCCATCAAAAACAGCTTCAAAGCCCCATACCTAGGGATGATAATTTTGAGTTTGTTTGTTGCAAATATCTTTTAAAAGATAAAATTAGCACCAGATTAATTTGTGCCAAAATTGGCAAAAGCCAAGACTCCCAACTAACCTTTGTGAAAAGTTAAATACCACAAAGGGCAGCAAACTCACAGGATATGCTTATGAAAACAGGGCTAAAACGGATTGAAGCGACTCTACATGATCTCGGAAATCGGGACAACGCCACAGTCGAAGCTGGAGATTCGCCCAAGCAGCCAGTATCTTTTAGAATTAGTGTTTCTAGCAAAGCTGCTACCCCAGATGTAGATATATCTGATGAGCCAAGTGTGACACCAGAACTCACAGAAAATTTAGAGATAAATTCTAACTATGACAGCACTGTTGAACCAGATTTATTTGCGGAACATCATTCTGTAGATACATTTTCTGCTCAAGAAACAGGTAATAAAACTCCCAGCCTACCCAAGTTTAAAACTCCTAGCTTTAGTAACCATCGCCACGGAGCTAACCCAGCCTTAGCTATGAATTTGCTGCAAGAAATTCAAATTCATGTAGCTGGTTGGCAACAAGAACTGCAAAATCTCCTGCAACAAATCCAAGACCTGTATTTAGAAGGGCCGATAGTCAACGGTTGGTTAGAGTCTAATCCCAAAGAACCAGAACAACCAGGAACCGCCACACTACGCCACGCGGAAGTTGACCGCTTGATGAACTATGTTGAAGAAATCTGCACCACTGGGAATAAAGACGCTTATCAATTTTCGCGCACAGGATATCGGCTGTGTGGTTTGGATGGATCGGGTAAAGTTTGGTCACGTCCCTGTCCACCAGATCAAGTACCGACAGTGAGTATGGCGATCGCACGGCATCAAAAACTCCGCCAATTACTAGCACGCAAACAATATCTCGAAACCCGTCTGAGTCAATTAGCTGAAACTCTCGTAGTTTTACACAGCCATATTCAACAAGCTTAAAGAATTAAAGACGAATTCCGAAGAAACGCGGTTGGTGGGTTGGAATTTTTTGTTATAGATTAGCACAGAGCAGGCGACCGTTGGATAGAAGACTGTAGTCTCAAATCCAAGGGTGACAACTTAAAAAAGAATACAGAATGCAGAATTCAGAATTCAGAAGCAATAAGTAATAGGTATAATCCTGCACTGATTGTTCAACCACTGAATCTTTGATGAGTGTGTGGTGTTTCACTGTGAATACAGTAACCATCCACCGCACTGCCTCCTCCTGAGTCCTGAATTCTCTGTTGTTAAACTTAATCCTATGTCAGACATCCAAATCTCTGCCATTATCTGTACTCACAATCGAGATACCTATTTAGGTGCGGCAATTGATAGCCTGTTGGCGCAGGACTTTGCTGGCGATTTTGAGGTGATAGTAGTAGATAACAACTCCAGCGATCGCACCCGCGAAGTTGTCGAACAAAGAGCCTGCAATGCCCGTTTAAAGTATATCTTTGAACCCACCACCGGCTTATCTGTTGCCCGGAACACTGGTGCTAAAGTTGCGCGTGCCGAAATTCTGGCTTATTTAGATGATGATGCGGTCGCCAGCGATCGCTGGTTGCAAGTATTGTATTCTGCCTATCAAAGCAACCCCAAACTAGCGATCGCGGGTGGCAAAGTCACACTTTTATGGCCACCGACAATCCAACCACCCAAATGGCTATCTTCTGGGTTAGCCGGCAATTTGGGAGCTTATGATCTAGGTGACAAAATAGTTTATATTGATCAACCGGGCTTAACCCCCAGAGGCTTAAATTATTCTATCCGACAGAGCTTTTTGGCAGAAATTGGTGGTTTTGACCCCCATCTTGGTCGAGTCGGCAAAAACTTGTTATCTAATGAAGAATTGCAAATGACCGAATTTGCCCTCCAGCATGGCTGGCAAGTTGCCTATCTGCCAGAAGCTTTAGTAGCGCATAACGTTGCACCCGAACGGCTCAATCGCTCTTGGTTTTTGAATCGCGGCTGGTGGCAAGGTATCAGTGAATGCTACCGAGAACAACTTGCAGGCAAAACAGGGAGCCGTCAATTATTACGCGGTAGTGAGCGTTTGATTCGGGGTTTATATAAATCATTACAGTATTTTTCTGACCCAGCAGAACGCTTCGACAAACTTGTGTATACATATTGTCAAATAGGTTATTTAAATGCTGCTATTCAGGGTCTGCTGTCTACATCCCATAAAAAATAACAAATAACAACATATATGTCCTCTAAAATTCCCGTCTCAGTCTTAATTCCTGCCAAAAACGAAGAAGCCAATTTACCGGCTTGTTTGACCAGTCTCCAAAGAGCAGATGAAATCTTTATTGTTGATTCTCAAAGCACTGATAAAAGCTTAGAAATTGCTAATAGTTACGGTGCGAATGTTGTACAGTTTCACTTCAATGGACGCTGGCCGAAAAAGAAAAATTGGTCTTTAGATAACTTACCTTTCCGTAACGAATGGGTACTAATTGTTGATTGCGATGAACGCATTACTCCCGAATTATGGGATGAAATTGCTCAAGCAATTCAAAATGAAGAATATAGCGGTTATTATCTCAATCGCCGCGTATTTTTCTTAGGTCAATGGATTCGTCATGGTGGGAAATATCCTGATTGGAATTTGCGTTTGTTTAAACACAAAGCTGGTCGTTACGAAAACCTCAATACCGAAGATATCCCTAATACTGGTGATAACGAAGTTCACGAACATGTGATTTTACAAGGGCAAGTGGGATATCTCAACAATGATATGCTCCATGAAGACTTTCGTGATTTGTTCCACTGGCTAGAAAGACACAACCGCTATTCTAATTGGGAAGCGAGAGTTTATTACAATCTGCTTACTGGTCTAGGTGACACAGGTACAATTGGCGCTAACTTATTTGGTGATGCCGTTCAACGTAAACGTTTTCTCAAGAAAGTCTGGGTACATTTGCCTTTTAAACCAATTTTACGGTTTATTTTGTTCTATATTATTCAGCGTGGTTTTTTAGATGGCAGAGCCGGATATATTTATGGCCGCCTACTCAGTCAATATGAATATCAAATTGGCGTGAAACTGTATGAATTACGCAGTTGTGGCGGTAAATTAAATACAGCCAATACTGCTAAATCTGCACCACCATCTCTCCCCCAAAAAATTGAGCAAACGGCAGTTTAGAAGTCTGAAGTATAAAGTATGAAGTCTGAAATGAAGAAATCCGTATAGTCAGTTTGAGAGCAATTGATCATCGGTGCTTTATTTAGACGTGAGAGACTGGGAAAATCATACTACCCAGTCTCTTTTATTTATTGACCAATGACGAATAACAAATGACCAATGACAAATAACCAATCCTTTGTAGATTTACGCAAGTATGACCAATCCTGGTTTGACCGTGGTCGTCCAGGCTGGTATGTTTTGTTGTGGTGGTTTGTACAGGCGATCGCCTTTCCCTTAACTCCTCATCCTTTTAATGGTTTGCGTTGCTTTTTGCTGCGACTATTCGGGGCGCGTATTGGTCAAGGTGTATTAATTCGACCCACAGCCCGCTTCACGTATCCGTGGAAAGTTACCATTGGTGACTACAGTTGGATTGGTGATGATGTAGTTTTATACAGCTTGGATAAAATTAATATCGGTGAACACTGTGTGATTTCCCAAAAAACCTACTTATGTACGGGTAGCCACGACATCCAAGATCCGGCTTTTGGGTTAAAAACAGCACCAATTACTATTAATAACGGGGTATGGATTACAGCCGATTGTTTTGTTGGCCCTGGAGTCGAAATTGGTGCAAATGCTGTGATTGGCGCTCGTAGTACTGTATTTGCTAATATGCCCCCTGGACAAGTTTGTTGGGGTAGCCCTTGTAAACCACAGTATGCGCGGTTGAAAAATTCAGCCAATTCATCAGAACGTTTGGATTAACAAAATTAGCCCCTTATCTCCCTTGTCTGCCCTGTCTCCCTTGTCCCCCTGATCAACAACCCACATTTATCATCCCCATACCCTACATAATTAGTGATTGACCTACTAGATCACCTCTTCGTCTGTGAAAAACTTTTTAATCAAGGTTGCTAGTTGCTTGAGTTTGACAGGTTTGCAGAGGTAGTCGTTAGCACCTGCGGCTAAACAGCGATCGCGATCGCCACTCATAGCCAAGGCTGTCAGGGCAATAATGGGAGTATTGACAAACTCAGGATTTTGGCGAATTTGTCGAATTGCTTCTAAACCGTCGATTCCTGGCATTTGAATATCCATCAAAATTAAGTCAGGACGGTGTGCTGTTGTCAAGTCAATGGCTTCTTGACCGTTATTAGCCAGCACAATGCGATACCCCTTGGCTTCGAGGTAGCTAGAAACTGTACTAATATTGGCTTCGTTATCTTCTACCAGCAAGATGAGGGGGGTAAGACTTGGTGATTCATTGGTGTTGCAGCAGCAAGCTTCTGGAGTATTAATTACTTGATAATTGGTGATGATTTCCGGTGCAAGATCAGCACTAGGATGACAGGGTAGATCGACTGTAAAACAACTACCCACGCCTAATTCACTCGTCAGTCCCACCCGGCCACCGTGAAGTTCGACAATTTGTTTGACTAATGCCAGCCCTAAACCTGTACCTGTATATTGCCGATTTAAGGCGCTGTCAATCTGCACAAAAGGCTGAAAGAGTTTCTGGATATTTTCTGGTGAAATCCCAATGCCGGTATCTTGGATGGCGAAGTGCAAGAAGTGTTGCATCGTTGCATCGCTAGTTGATATCGGGGAGGAAATTTGCGTTACTGCCAAGGTGATGCGTCCGCCATCGGGAGTAAATTTGACGGCGTTGTTCAACAGATTCAACAACACTTGACGAATCCGCCGTTCATCTACCAGTATTTCTGGGAGATTCATTGGCAATTTTAGTTCAACTTGAATTTGCTTGCGTAATGCCTGCTGTTTGATAAATGCCAGACTGGATTGGCACAGATGATTCACGGAAGTCCAGAGGTAGTCAAGTTTGATCTGCCCGGCTTCAATTTTGGACAAGTCTAAAATATCGTTAATTAACTCTAGTAAATGGGAACCACTGCGCTCAATGGTTTGTAATGCTTTGAGTTGTTGCTCATTGATAATGCCAAACACTTCCTCTTGTAGCCCTTCCGTCATTCCCAAAATGGCATTGAGGGGAGTGCGGAGTTCATGACTCATGTTGGCTAAAAATTCATCTTTGAGACGGGTAGCGCGAGCTAGTTCTTCGTTAGAAATTGCTAGTTTTTGATTGCTTTCGGTGAGTTTTGCCTCTGCTTGCTGGCGTTCGGCGAGTTCTAGTTGTAATTGTTGAAATAAACTTGCTTGCTGAATGGCGATCGCTAACTGATTGGCAATTTGTTGGAGAACTTGTGCTTCTGAATCTTTCCAGACACGTTTTTCTTGGCAAGCATGAACAACTAAAACGCCCCAGAGTTTGTTATTTGCCCAAGGAGTCACCCAGCGATGATCTTCGCTGTCTCGCACTTCTTGAAGAATTGGTGCGACGATTTTGGACTGAATTTGACCTGTCTGGGAATATTCTACTAGGCACTTTGTCCAGATATCTTGCATAACATCACAGACAATGCGCGGTTTGCCTTGCCAATAATAATCAAGGATTTCTTGAGACCAAGTTTCATTTTCCCAGTGTTGGTCTTTGAGTCTAGGCAATCCCTCAGATATAGCTTCTTCGACAATTTGGCTCTTACCGTTAGCAAACAGCCGGAAGACGATCACACGATCGCAATGTAATACCTCTTTTACTTGTTGAGTTACCGTTGCGAGGATTTCGTGAATATCTAATGACTCACGAATTTTTTGGACGATAATTTCTAGGGTTTCTTGTCGTCGCAGTTGCAAGGCAATTTTCGCTTCGGCTCGTTGGCGGACTAACAATTCTGCCTGAATTTTTTCGTAGAGATTGGCTTGTTGAATGGCGATCGCTAACTGGTAGGATAATTCTTGGGTAAACTCAATCTCCGACTGTCGCCAAGAGCGAGTTTTGCCACATTGATGAATACACAACAAACCCCACAATTCATCACCACAAAGTAACGGCATCACCAAATTACTCCGCACTTGAAACTCAGCCAAAATATCGCTGTGACAAGAACTCATTCCTCTTTTGTATATATCATCAACCGCAAAAAATCGGCCTTTGGCATAAAGGGAGGAATAATTTTTGCCAAAGCAGTGATCATGTATGGGAATGGCGACAACTGAATTAAAACGCTCACCTACTGATTCCGCCACAAATTCGCCGTCATCAAAGTTGGAGTCAGGATAAAACTTGAAAATACCCACCCGATCAGCTTGAATTACTTGGCGAATTTCCTGACAAGCAGTGTTAAAAATCGTTTGTAAGTCTAATGATTCACGAATCCTTTGGGAAATTTCTCGCAGTAGTTTTTCCCGTTGTATTTGGAGATAAATTGTTTTCTCGGTTTGTTTACGAGCGGTAATATCTCGAAAAATACCTTGTGTGGCGATCGGCAGTCCATTTTGCCATTGACAATTCACATTCCCCTCAACAATAATTTCTCTGCCGGCTTTGGTGAGAAATCTGGTTTCGATACCTAAACACAAAGTGCCTGCAAACAAGCTGTGCATTGCTGTTTGGCAATGTACCAATTCATCGGGATGAATGACTTGGAAAATTGATAACTGCTCCAAGTCGCTATCGTCATATCCCAAAGCTTCCTTCCATGCCCGATTTACAAATAAAATTCGCCCATCCGGGGCAATGCTTTGAATTAAATCGGTGGCGTTGTCAAAGAAATCTCGTAATTGTGCTTCTCGCGCCTGGAGTTCTTGGGTGCGCTGTGCAATTTTCTGCTCTAAGTCTTGGTTCAAACGTTGTAGTGCTTGATTGGCGGCTTTGCGCTGTAATTCTGCGGCGGCTCTGGCTGCAAATACTTGGAGAATTGGGATGGCTTCAGTATATTGATTGTCCTGTATGGGTTGTAAATCTAAAATACACAGAGTGCCAATGCTATTACCTTCATTATCTTTGAGGGCAATTCCCAGATAACTGTCTGCTTGCATATTTACTAAGTCTAAATCGTCAGGGAAAAAAGCTTGGACTTGGTTTTGGCAGTAAAATTCCCCGTTATTCAAAGCATATTCGCAAGGAGTTAGAGCCATAGGGTAGGAAATTGGTGGTTGCAAGGCTCCATTTGCCCAAAAGCCCAAGGTATGTAGTTGATTGTCGAGTTTTTCCGTAACAAGCACATAGGAGACATTTAAAGCTTCGGCAATGTGGCTGACTAAGGCGGGAAAAAATTCCTCACCAGTGACGGCGGCTGTACCTTCAACCAATTTTTGTAAAGTCAATTCAATGCGTTGTCGATCGCGCAGTTCATCTTGGAGTTTTTGGTGAGTTGTAGCTTGCTGAAGTGCGATCGCTAAATGCACTGATAACATTTGTAGCAGTTCAATTTCTTCTGGTTGCCACTCACGGGGGTGTTGACTTTCAGTTGCATTTAGTAAACCCCATAATTGATCACCGCACAACAGTGGCACTAAAATTTTGGCTCTTGTTTGCAGGCGTATCAGCATCTGGCGGTGACAATCAGATAATGGTGTTGTGTAGATATCTGAGACAACACGAATTTTTCCCTGGCGATAACTATCTGTGTTATGTAGCGAAAAGCAGGGGTCATGAATTTGTTCACCCACCAGTGATAGTGTTGAGTTGGTAGATTCGGCCACCACCGTCATTTGCCCATCTAGATGAAATTGCCAAATATTAACGCGATCGCAGCCTAATAAATGCCGCACCTTTTCGACTGTGGTGTTTAAAATAGTTTGCAAACTCAGAGAAGAGCGAATTTGGACGGCGATTTCTGCAATTAAATTTTCCTGGCTGATTTTGGCTTGGAGGGTGCTTGTCTGTAAGTCAACTTGTTGTTCTCGTTCCACAGTGTGACTTTCTAAGGTAGCCAGATGTTCGGCTTCTAATTGCACCACCCTTTTTTCTAGTATTCCTGTTAACTTGTATAGTTCTAAGGGGTTGAGTGCTTGTAGCAGATTGCTTTGGGTAACAATTCCAAAGAGTTCACCTTGTTTGCCAATGACTGCCAACCTTCTAATTAAGCGTTGTTCCATGATTTGCTGCACAATTAACAAAGAGTCATGGGGTTTGACTGTAAATACTGGTGAACTCATGACTATCTGAGCTAGGCAATGTTTCAAGTTCAAGCCCAAGGCTTGAAACTGCACAATGTCACGCTCGGTAATAATTCCCAGAGGAAATTGCAGTGGTTGAATTTCGTTACCACCAGTGTCTACAATCATTACCGAACTAATGCGATGTTTAGCCAACAGTTGAGCGATCGCTAACATCGAACTATCAGCAGAGGCACAAATTACCTCAGTAATCATCACCTCCGATACCAACCGCAACCGCAACAAATCCACCGGACGACAGGCATAGCTGAGACTTTCATGGGTTACTAGCCCTACCACCTGCTCCTGCTCATTCAAAATGGGTATATGGCGGATATGGTACTGCTGGAGCAAATTCACCGCCGAAAATAAATCTGTAAAATCAGATTCGTGTAGGGTGACGACTGGAGAAATCATCACTTCCCGAATTGCCAAATTTGCCAAAGAATGCTGTTCTGCACTCAACCGCACAACATCCCTTTCTGTGAAGATCCCGATTAAGCTGCCATCTTCTACTACTAATACGCAACTGGAGCGTGCTTCTAGATAAACTTTATCTAGTTGCTCACCCAAACGCGGAGTAGCATCACAAATATTGCGAATACCACTCATTTGGTTAATCACTTCCGTTACCAGTGTCGCTGGTGTCACGATGAGCGGATGGGGAACGATCGCAGATTTCAGTTCTGATGCCGTGAAAGATGTTGTTTGGTTAAGCATTCATGTATTGAGCAAGGAATTGATGCTTTATTGTTCCCATTACCATGTAGTTTTATCTATGGGATTTTTCGGGCTTTTCATTTCCGTCAAACACATTCTCTTCCTATAACCTATAACCTGTAACCTATTCCCTATAAAATGCAATGTAAAATTTTCCTAAGTGACGGGGAAATCGCGCCTATCTTGTTCGGTTATACGACTGTCTGTTGTACACAAATGACTATAACCTCTTAAGTAGTAGTCAAAATTTAGTCGCTCTTCAACCAAGGGGTGAAAACCTGTGTACGAATGGATCTTGCCAAGTCTGAGTGAAGTTTTAGCCGACAGTCAATCAACTATGGCTGAATGTTCACCAGCCAAGGCAGAGCGACAGTGGCGGATGAGTTTAGCCGCAACAGAACATTTATTAATCGAGAGTTTAGCAATCACTTCATCGGCTACACCAGCACTAGTATTAGCCGCACCAGCACCTTTATTTAGTCAGCCAATATTAACTCAAAACATCCAAACGGTGACTTTCACAGCCAAGCCCTTTAACCCCTTGGCTTTGATGCCGTTTCAAATGCCTACCACAACCACGGTAGCCCAAGAACATTCTTTTCAAGAAGCAGTACTGCCGATACTACCTGCTGATCCCTTAGTTTCCGAGCAGTTTTGCTTGGTATTTACAGAGAAATTCCGATTAGTCTTGGTTTTGGCAGAATGCAAAAATGGCAACAAAAGATTTTCATTTTCCTTTGAACCCCAAATAGTTCACCAAGCATGGCGAGCCATAGGGGCGCGGGTGATGCTGACTAATCCTGATTTTTGCGCGGAACTTGATGGGTTAGTACAGCAATATTCCCCAGTCGCGCCGGATTATCGCGTTGCGATGCAATTTAGTCAGTTGCTACTTCAAGAATTGCCAGAACCAGAAGTTGCGAAAGAGTCGGAAACCGCAAGCAACATACCTCATTCCCAACCTTCAATTCCCAATACCCAACATCCAGTTCCCGATGTTGAATTGCTGCAAGCCTTTGCTCATGAGGTTCGCACTCCCTTAACTACCATTCGCACCATGACACGTCTGCTACTCAAGCGGCGTGACTTACCTGCGGCTGTGGTTAACCGCTTAGAAATTATTGATCATGAGTGTACTGAGCAAATTGATCGGATGGAGTTGCTGTTTAAGGCGGCAGAATTAGAAACTTGTACTGCTACAAAAGGGGCTAATACTCATCTTACGCCGATGTCGCTGCATCAAGTTCTGCAACAGAGTATTCCCCGTTGGCAACAAGCTGCATCTCGACGCAACCTCACCTTAGAAGTGGTGGTTCCCCAACAATTGCCTACAGTAGTCAGTAATCCGACAATGTTAGATCGGGTACTGACGGGATTAATGGAGAATTTTACCCGTAGCTTACCTGCTGGGAGCCATATTCAAGTACAAGTTATTCCCGCCGGCGATCAACTCAAGCTGCAATTGTCACCGCAACTCCAGTGCCAAAACCCGGAAACGCCAGATACATTTGTTACACCACCAATTCGGAAAGCTCTGGGGCAATTACTGATGTTTCAACCAGAAACAGGGACAATTAGTTTGAATTTAAATGCTACTAAACACTTGTTCCAAGCGATTGGCGGTAAGCTGATTGTGCGTCAAAGACCTCAATATGGCGAAGTTTTAACAATTTTCTTACCTCTAGAAGTTAGCCATCAGCAAAAGTTAGAAGTGAGAAAAAATTGTGGATAAATTAGGCAGGCGATCGCACCATTTGCTCTACATCAATGCTTTTAGTAAACAATAAATTCTTGTATAGAAGTTTAAAAATGGTAAATTAACTACAGGAAAATGTTCGGTTACACTGCATTCTACCCAACCTACAAAAGATGGTGATTGTAATTTAATGTAGGCTTTATTGCCGAGAAACTTTTGTGTATCAATAAATTTATGTTGGGTTGCTCAAAATAATACCATTTTGGATTTTAGATTTTAGATTTTGGATTGGGTAAGGGTTGATCGGTAAGCTTTTGAGTCATCCATTTGTCGCATTCTTTTTTCAAATTGGTATAAATTAATATCACTGGTTTTCCCTAAACTTCCTACACAGAAATCGACAATATCTTCACCACCTGGTAGCACAATAAATTGATTCTTGAGGGTGTGCATTAGCGGCGATATCAGTCACGATATCGCCGTTGATTTATCTAATGTCAATCATTTGGGGCGTTAGGAATTTGGACATCAATATCTGCTTGAGTTAAATTCGGAACATTCCAAGTTACTTGTTCCGGCTTGAGAACTTCGACTAATGCAGGTGGAACATCAAATTGAAGTTGTTGCGTAGTGGGATTGATTCTAGCAATGAGTTGTGCGCCATCAACAAGCTTCAAAATCGCTGGTTCTCCTGCTGGTAAATTTAACCCTGTAACTTGAGCATCATTTGGTAAATAAACAGCATCACAGTCCCAGTCTTCATCAGTAGTTTGGCGATTTCCTAAATAGTAGAGACTGTTAGGAATTGCATCTTCTGGTTTACGAGTATAAATCGCCAATGGTTTTCCTGTTTCGTTTCGACAACTAGCCCAATCTTCGGAAGTTTCTAGAGTTTGTTTTTGTAATTGTAGTGCCGCAATTTTTTGCTGTAATTCTTCTGCGGTATAACCAGCTTGTTCTGGGTTATTTTGAGCCATTAATAGACTATTGAGATTCTGCACTACTACCGGATAGTCTGGACTAATTTTTGACATTTTATCTGCCCAAGAAGGTTGAGCGACGAAAAAATTCACGAAAAATAACACAGTAACCAGCAGCATTTTCCAGGCTTTCATTGACTTCCTCCTTGTTAGAAGCATCCTGTTGTATATATAAAAATTTGCTTTTAAGGCGATGAACACTAGTACATCTTCAAAATATTCATTTTGACTAGTAAAATCAAACACTCTTTTTTTTTAATCTCATAAATAAAAGTGATTAAATATTAGAAAATTATCAAAATTTTATTTCCAGCAAAACCCAAAACTATGTAGAGACGTTATTATGACTTAGTACCCCAAGGTGCTATCCAATCGCCAGAATCAAACATCCGACGCGCCCGCCAAGCATACACCCCCTCATCATGTGCCATCAAACTATTCTGCCCAGAGGTAAATAATAATAAAGGCAGTAGCCAAATTAATAAGCTGAGATAAGGAAATGCGGCAGATAAGCGAAATTGTTGCCAAAGAGACTGCAACCGAGGTAACTTATACAACATTAATTCTGAAAAATAGAGTCTAGTGGCTAGGTAAGAAAGTTATTTATGCCAGTTTAGCTTGGTCAGTAAAATATTGTTAGCAGGATTTACGCACAAAGATTGTCTGTGAAGAATGGGTGAAAGGGGGTGGGATGTAAGGTTTTTAGATACATACACCCATAAACCCCTTCACCCTCTTCCCAACCCTTGATTTTTCGTTTTTATGTGTAACTCCTATAAGTCAAGTATGACTTTGGTTTAGCTTGCTTGCTGTCGGACATATTGTCCATTTAACCCTGCTTGTATCCAACTCAAGCATTCATACTCGGAATTGAATAATTTTGGGGCGGCAATATTATTCAATAACTCTGGTGGATAATGATCGTAGAAATATTTACCGTTTTGTTGAAAGATGATAATCAGGTTGTTACGGAAAATATAGCGCAACTTAAAACAATCTTGTTGACTGATAAATTCTAAATTTTTGTCAAGATGTTCTTTGGCAATATCAATAATATTATTAATGCTATTACCGTAGATGCTTGATGGATTTTCTGTTTTATGAAATCTACTTCTATTGCCAATTTCTGACAACAGCTTGTAGGAATAGATTTCGTAAGCATCAGCTTTACCGTAAACAAACGGAATGATGAGATATCCTTGATATGAAATTGATTTTTCATAAAGAAGACGACTCATCTGAACCTCCTTTGATGAAACTACTTATCAATGATTGCCCTAATCACAATCCACATAAAAAATCAAGCCATTTCTATTAGCTATTTTTAAGCATTGTTAATATCCTCTTGGCAAATTTAACCAGGGATATATAATCTCCTTTTTAAAAAAGAGAACGACTTTAGCTTTATTAAAAATGTCTTGCAATAACTATTATTACTCTTTTTGAAGTGAGTATGAGTTGAATATGTTCAGGACTTACGCACAAAGATTATCTGTGGAGATTGGGTGTAAGGGTGAAAGGGTTTGGGGTGTAAGGATTTTGAATCAGTACACACGCCACTGGCTACCCTATACCTCTGAACCCTTGCCAAAACCCTTGATTTTTTGTTTTGATGCGTAAGTCCTAATGTTAGGAAAGCAAAAAATTAGAGAAATTTCCCAGAAAGCTTACCACAAACTTAGCTGACTTGGTGGATTTTCTAGTTGATTCCAAGGTAAAGGCGAAACTGGGACACCGCTTTGTTCTAATAGCTGTTGAAAGTGACGGGCGTTGTGTGGCGATCGCTCTTCTAGTGGACAATGGACAAAAAAGTAGATTTTTGTTCCTGCTTGCAACCATTGTTGAATCTGCGTCACCCATTCTGCCATAAACTGCTGATTCTCAGATAATGTGGGATGGGAAATGAACCGAACCAGGCTAAAAGGCGCAGTTACACTGAATTGTACAGGCAATTTGGGTTTGCGTCGTTCTGATTGTAACTGGGGGTCATCTTCGCCATTGTAAATTGGACGTGAATCTAACAACACTCTTCCGACACCGAGACTTTCTAGCAACGCTGTTAATTGACTGCTGTAAGGTTCTTTAAACCAGTCTAAATGTCTCACCTCTAAAGCTAGAGGTACAGTTTTTCTCGGCCAAGCTTCTAGAAAAGCAGTTAAATCATCAATTAATTTCCCTGGATAACTGGGAGGTAACTGCACAAACATCGGCCCCAAGCGTTTCCCTAAAGGCTGCATTCCTTCTAAAAATTTCAAAGCTGCGGGAATATGGGGTTGGAGTAAACCTTTATGGGTGATATCGCGCGGTAATTTCAGGCAAAATTCAAAACCTAGAGGTGTTTCTGCCGCCCAACGACTCACAGTTTCTTGGTTAGGCACAGCATAAAAAGTAGTGTTGCCTTCAACCGTAGTGAAGCGACGACTGTAAACTCGCAGAAACTCCGTAGCACGAGTACTTGGGGGATAAAATTCACCCACCCAACCTTTATACGCCCAAACTGCACAACCAATAAAAAAGTTCACTGACTAGCCTTGAGTGTTCTTACTTAATTTTAGCCTGAAGGTGTCGGGATTCTAGAGGCAGGAAGAAAGGTCTTATTGTTCCAGCACCAGCATAGTTGAAAGCAATTATTACAGGGCTTACCCACCAAGATTGTCTATGAAAATTGGGTGTAAGGGCGTAAAGGTCAGGACTTACGCACCAAGATTGTCTATGAAAATTGGGTGTAAGGGTGTAAGGGTGTGTGGCGTAAGGGTTTTAGATACATACACACGCCACTTAGCTCAAGTCGGGAAACCCACCCACGCCAGCAGGTGTAGCAGGTGTAGGTTGGGTGGAGGAACGGAACCCAACATTCTCAAGACCTGTTGAGTTACGCTATCGCTACACCCAACCTTACTATTCTGCTGTTGCCAATTTTGACATATTACTAGCTTTTACCTTGGTTTTCTGAACGTTCATTCTCGATATTTTGGTCTATCTACATAAAAAATCAGGTGAGGATTACACACCTGATTTTCCAATTTCATACTGATTCTTCACGTATAGAGCAAGACAGATTTAAGCCTGAAAGTTCTCATGAATTCTGTTTGTCAATTATGCTCCTACTCGGCTGTATTTTCCATGAAGAATATTCGTACTCATCAGCAACATTATGCCGAAACAACGATGTCAGTATAAGTAATCAAAGGATTTGCGCTGAGGGTAGCAATATGTACGGCTGCCTGAGAACCTGTACCATCAATGTCAAAGAATAGGTTTCCATTCGCTGAATTATAGATAAATCTATCAGAAGCATCAGCCGCAACTGTACCTAGCACAAATTGTGCGGATGTAATTGTTGCATCTGCTACTAAACCACCACCAAAACCAGAGGCAGAAACATAAATTTTGTCACCTTGGCTGCTCAGAAAATCAGTAATAGTATCAATTCCTTGATTAGCAGCACTAAAGGTAAATTGGTCTGCTCCATTGCCACCTGTCAGCGTATCATTGCCTAAACCTCCAACTAAAATATCGTTACCATCGCCACCATACAAGGCATCATTTCCGGCTTCACCAAACAACTGGTCGTTACCAGCACCACCAAATAACCCAGCATCGTCAGAACCACTGCTATCAGGTGTGGAGTAAGATTGAAAGCCAGTGTCATCACCAGCACCACCACGCAGGATATCATCGCCGTCGCCACCTTCAAGGCGATCGCGTCCCGCACCAGCATTGACAGTATCGTTACCAGCACCACTACGAATTCGGGAATTACCAGTGAGTGCTGTGACATTGAGGATATCACTGCCACTGCCAGTATCTAAGTTGAGACGCTCAATTTCCCGGAAGGTGCTACCGTCACTGACCGTTCCAGAAGCGGTGCTGGTGTAGGTGACGTTGATAGCGGTAGTTGCACTGGCATAATTTAACCGCAGTTGGTCAACACCCAAACCGCCAATGCTTTGGTTAATTCCTAGACCACCATCGAGGAAGTCATCACCATCGCCACCAGTGAGGGTATCGTTGCCATCACCACCATACAAGGCATCATTCCCGGCTTCACCAAACAACTGGTCGTTACCAGCACCACCAAATAATCCGGCATCGTCACCACTACTGCTATCAGGTGTGGAGTAAGTTTGATAGCCAGTGTCATCACCAGCACCACCGCGCAAGATATCATCGCCGTCACCACCTTCTATCCGGTCGCGTCCTGCACCAGCATTAACCGTATCATTCCCGGAACCACTGCGAATCCTGGAATTACCAGTGAGTGCTGTGACATTGAGAGTATCACTGCCACTGCCAGTATCTAAGTTGAGACGCTCAATTTCTCGGAAGGTGTTACCGTCAGTGACCGTTCCAGAAGTGGTGCTGGTATAAGTGACGTTGACTGTAGTCGTCGCACTGGCATAATTTAACCGCAGTTGGTCAACACCTAAACCGCCAATGCTTTGGTTAACACCTGTACCACCGTCTAAAAAGTCATCGCCATCGCCACCAGTGAGGGTATCGTTGCCATCACCACCATACAAGGCATCATTCCCGGCTTCACCAAACAACTGGTCGTTACCAGCACCACCAAATAATCCGGCATCGTCACCACTACTGCTATCAGGTGTGGAGTAAGTTTGATAGCCAGTGTCATCACCAGCACCACCGCGCAGGATATCATCGCCGTCGCCACCTTCAAGGCGATCGCGTCCTGCACCAGTATTGACAGTATCATTCCCTGCATCACTGCGAATCCAATAGTTACTGCTAATTGCTGTAGTGTTAACTGTGTCATTACCACTACCAGTATTGGTTAATAAAATGGATTCAAAATTGGTAATAGTGTTTGTTACGCCAGGAGTGGTAATGCCGGTTGGAGTGACAGTGATATTAATTGCAGTAGTTTGAGCCGAAAGATTTAGCACCAGCTTGTCTGTACCTGCACCACCGTCAGCCGTAAAGCCCAAAGTTCTGACGATGACAGTATCATCACCATCGCCAGCGTTTATGGTATCGTTACCACCACCACCATCGATAGTATCGTCACCCGCACCACCGTTAATAGTGTCATCTCCAGTCCAAGTAGTAATTGTCTCTGCGTTGCGACTACCTGTAATGTTAAATCGCTCAATCCCAGAGAAACTAATTGAATCTAGCCAGCTATTGTTAGTTGCAGTACGTCCCGCACTACCAGAAATACCATTAGCATTGCTACCACCAAGAGTAAACTGTAGCTTGTTGCCAACGTCATCAACAGAATAATTCAGGATAAGGGTGTCAATCCCAGATCCTCCATTTACCTGATCATTAACCCCTAACCCTGCATTAATAACATCATTTCCTGCACCGCCATTAAACACATCATTGCTACGGAATACACTTCCATTGATAATGCTGGCTTGGGTGATGCTATCATTACCGCTACCTGTGGTAAGTTTGATAAATTCAAAATTTGTTGCAGAGACAATACCTGGTAAGCTTCCACCGTTTAGCGGGTTGGTGATAGTTAGATTTACAGTTTGAGCAGATAAATCTAGTTCTAGAGTATCTTGACCGTTGCCTCCATCTACCGTGTCTGTACCCAAACCTGCTTTGATGGTGTCATTACCATCACCACCGTTAACAGTGTCATTACCCAAAGCACCATCTAAAATATCATTTCCAGCCCCACCAGAAATTACGTCATTGCCAGCAGCACCGTTAATTTGGTCGTTGCCTGTGCCACCATTGAGTGTGTCATTGCCTGATGTACCGAAAATGACATTTGCAAAAGCTTGGAGAAAATCAGCTTGGCGGAGGGTGTTGAGGAAGCCTGAAAATCCTGCATTTGCTAAAGTTTGACTGATGCGAACGTCAAAATCTTCTGGAGACAGATTAAATCGATTCTCAAAGGTATCTAAACCGGCAACGGCAAAGTTCCAGTATAAAATTGCTTGACTAGAATTAGTGGGCGCATTAGTTATCAACCCACTCAAAATTGTATCGAGGCTGGTGCTAGTTTCTAGTGTGTCGGTATTGTGGTTAAAAGTGGAGTTGGGGAATAAATTACGCATTTGCCCTTGAACAAGCAAACGCCCCACAAGTTCGCGGAAAAGGTCATTCCAAAGTCCAGTAATTGCATTTCCCGCTTGTGACCCCGGATTTGGATTAGAGCCATTCTGAAGGAAGTCTTCACCAAAAAATTTCTCTAGGAAAGTGAGTTTGCGAGCATCAACATTTGAGCCTCGGCTATTTGTGGCAACGTTTTCTACACCAGCCCAACGGTAAAGTAGTGCTTCAACCTGAGTTATAAATTGAGCATGAAATTGTTCAAAATTATTTGTATTTAAAAGTACTAAATTTCGCATCATACCAAGCAAAGTCTGGTCTTGGCTGATCGCTATGAATAAGTTTGGGATTTCTCCATAACCTCTAAGGCTAGGTAAGTAGAGAACTTCCTCTTTAAGTTTAAATTCCCCATTATAACGGCTATTCATCTGGTCTAGAATAAACCAGACATCTACGATTTGTCTTGTTGTACCGTCTGTAAGGGTATAGTTACTAATGCTACTGACGTGGTTTCCTTCATTAACTTGGTTAACGGACTGATATTCCAGGTTTATGCTACGAATACCCCAATCAAGCAGACTTCTTAGTTCTCCTACATCAGTAAAGCCGTCTTCGTCTTTATCTTTCCAAACCTTTAAATTTGCAAACTGAGCATCTCTGGAATCAATAATCAGGTCATTGTTACTGTCCAACTGTTTCAGGATGATAAATCCATCAGTTGTTGCATTGCCAAAAACCTCATTTATATTATCAATTCGTCCATTGTTATTCAGATCCAGAGCTAAGATACCATCGTCACTTTTTACCCAACCTGTATTCTCAGCAAAACCATCTGCATCCAGATCAAAGAAAGCTGTTGAATTTTCTAGAGAAATTAGTTCAATTCCATCATTGTCTAGATCAAGAACAAGCGGAGAAATTATATCAAGAATTAAATCCCAAATAGTCTTAAAATTTGACAATCTATTGAACTTTAGTCCAAATAATTGTTCAGCAAAAAAATTTGCAAGCGCACTGTTTGGGTCGTTGCTTAAAAGTGCTTCTCCCAGCCCAGTAACGATACCAAAAGTAATAAGACCTAGAGGTATAGTTCCACCACTGAGAAGAGAAGTTCCTATGGCGATTACTCCAGCTAAATCTGACGCAAATCCCAATGCTTCAGAAATATTATTAGTATTGAATGTATCTCCGAAATCCTGAAGAGTAGACGCTAGTTCAGAGGACGGATTATTGCGATTAATGTATTTCAAGCCACTTGGATCAACAAGTGATACAGGATTGTTGGCAACGTATCGATATAAATTCGTATCTCCTCCATTTAACCCAATCGGATCAAGTGCCGTGAACCGTCCTAACTTACTGTCATAAAACCTTGCCCGCATGAAATCGAGACCATTCGCCTCATCCATGATCCCCCATTGCCCAACAAACTCAAAGGGGTTAGCAACGCCCTCCGTTGTCAGCAAATTCTCGCCAAATGGACGATAGACATAACGATTAACATAAGTACCTGTCCCATTGGTCAACCCAACAGTTGAACCCAATAAATCCGAATCGTAGTAAGCTGCATTCGCCCCAGTAAACCGACCTACTAAACCAATCCCATGAATATAATTGGTCGCCGCACCACCGCTATATTCACCAACAACATCACCAAACCCAAACGGGTCAACTAAATACTCTGTTCTCTGTCCGTTGAAAACCGCCGCCTTCCGATTCCCAAAGGCATCATATTCATAACTAAACGTCCCGGTTGGTGTCGTTCCTCCAATCAGTTGATTCTCATCGTTATATATATAAGTCCAGGTATTACTTCCATCAACAACTTTAGTTAAATTCCCATCAGCATCATAGGTATAAATTGCACTGCCAACGGTGGTGTATTGATTTAAGTTGTTTGCGGTGTAATTGGTTGTAACTCCATTAACAATCGTGCGAATACGATTACCCGCAGTATCGTAGACATACTGTAAATCTTGATTGGTAATACTAGGATTTGTGGAGGTAAATCGCGCACGGGTTAACTGTCCTGTGGTGTCGTAGGTATATGCCCAACTACCATCCTGAGTTGTTGCTGCTGTTTGCCGCCCTAAATTGTCATAAGTGTACTGAAACGATGAATTAATCGTACCTGTAGACTTATAGTTGGTGATATTAGTTACTTGCCCTACGCTGTCATAGGTGTAGGTTGTGTAAGTACCATTGCCGTTAGTTTCCCGCGACAAGCGACCCAAAACATCGTAGGTGTAGGAAATAATTGTTGCGCCTGCACCATTAGTTAAATTCGCCAGACGACCATCAGAATCATAGCTGTAGTTTGTCGTAAACCCGCTTTGGTCTTTCATTTGAGTCCGCCGACCTTGAGCGTCGTAGGTATACTCTAGAAAGCGACCATCAGCATAAGTAATTTTTGTGAGGCGATTATTAGCATCGTATACCAGGCTTTGTGTCCCGCCGCTCACATCCCGAACTGAGGTGAGATTACCGTTGCTATCGTATGCGTATTGTTCAAATGTGCCGTCATCAAAGGTTTTGCGGGTGACTCTGTCTGCACTATCGTAGGTGTATTGGAAAGTATCGTTACTACGCTCTGTTGCTTGGGTTAAGTTGCCAAATTTATCATAGGTAAAGGTTTCAGACTTGCCATCAGCATAGGTAATGCTGGTCAATTCGCCGTAGTTGTTGTACCCATACTGGATTGCTTGACCCTTGGGATCTGTAACTTTAGTTAGCGAATCAGAATTTGCTCCGTAGGTAAAGCTAACTGTTTGATTTAATGGGTCAGTCTGACTTAACAATCGCCCTTGGGCATCATAGCTAAATTTGGAAATGATATTTCCTGGTGCAGTGATTTGACTGAGATAGTCATTGGTGTCGTAACTAAACTGCGTGACGCGGTTGAGCGCATCTTGTATGCTTTGGATTTGACCTGTACTGGTAAAACTAATCTGAGTAGTAGCTCCGGTAGCATCAGTGACGTTGATAACTCCTGGAGAAACATAATTGTAAGTAACTGTGCTACTCATAAGTAATTGATTTTATCTGTGTAAAGAATGATTTAAAGAAAGGCTCAGAATTTATACTGAGAATATCACTATTCGTTTATTGGTTTTTCAGCTATTTATGAAGTAACTATGAAATTTGGGGTCTATCTTGATACAAAATAAATAAAACAACTAAGCATATTTATTTATATAAACTTAATGTTGCGTCACAAAGATGAGCAATATAGCAATTCTCAGGCAGATGAAATACACCCCACCCGCGCTGTCGCGCACCCTCCCCTTGCCAAGGGGAGGGTTGGGGAGGGGTAAAATTTTGTACCACACCAGAGTTGGAAACCCTATAAATATGTTTTTAGGTTTTTGCGTCAGTCCTTATAAAAAAATCAGGTGAGTATTAGACACCTGATTTTTACGCTTATATTAATGATTGACTCACGCTCCAGGCGCGTACTTCGACTTCCTTCTCCTTCGGAGACGCTAACGCGAACGACTGCGCTCAGGACAAGTCGCGGTAGTTGAGCGTAGTCGAAACTCAGTAAGCGGAGGCTCGGAGAGTTTTGACGAGATTAGTCTGCGCCTTCGATGGGTGCAAAACCTTGGCGCTGAATATTTTCTGTAATTGTCCGTGGTTCTAAGAACTGTAGCAAGTAATCAGGGCCGCCTGCTTTGGAACCTACGCCAGAAAGTTTGAAGCCGCCGAAGGGTTGCCGAGCGACGATCGCTCCTGTAATATTCCGATTAATGTACAAGTTGCCGACTTCAAATTCTTCCTGTGCTTGCTGGATGTGGAAAGGTGTGCGCGAATACAAACCACCAGTTAAGGCGTAATTTGTGTCATTTGCAACCTTCAATGCTGCGGCAAAATCCTTCACCTTAATTACAGCTAACACAGGGCCGAAGATTTCTTGTTGGGCAATGATGCCATCGGGTGGGACTTCACTAAAAATCACCGGGCCGATAAAATAACCTTGGGCTGGCGATGGTAACTCTAAGGCTAGTTTTGCTTCTGCCTTACCTTTTTCAATATACTCGCGGATGCGATCGCGGGCGTTAGCATCAATCACTGGCCCTACTTGGGTACTGGGTAACTCAGCTTCGCCAATATTCAAGGATTTTGTCGCCTCAACCAACCTCGCCACAAAAGTATCGTAGATTGATTCCACAACTATCACCCGCGAACAAGCCGAGCATTTCTGCCCACTGTAACCAAAGGCTGACTGTACAACCCCGACAACAGCTTGGTCTAAATCAGCACTTTCATCAACGATGATGGCATTCTTCCCGCCCATCTCGGCAATTACTCGTTTCATGTGCTTTTGCAACGGCTTCAAAGTTGCCGCCTCTGCGTAAATCCGACAGCCCACTTCTTGAGAACCAGTAAAAGCAATTACATGAGTATCAGGGTGACTTACCAAATACGCCCCGACTTGGGAACCCTTACCGGGGACGTATTGAAAAACACCCTGGGGAATCCCCGCCTCAATTAATATTTCTGTGAGTTTGGCAGTAATAATTGACGATGTTTCCGCAGGTTTGAGCAGTGTACAGTTACCCGTAACCAACGCAGCCACAGTCATTCCACAGGCGATCGCTAACGGGAAATTCCACGGCGAAATTACCACCGCAATTCCCCGTGGCTGGTAGATATAACGATTAGTTTCTCCAGGTACATCATAATTAATACCTTGATATAACCGTTCCATCTCATCAGCATAGTAGCGACAAAAATCTATCGCCTCCGAAACCTCTGCGTCAGCTTCCTTAACAGGCTTACCCACCTCCAAAACTATCAAAGCGGACAACTCCGCCCGACGTTCTTCCAGCAAATCCCCCGCCTTGCGTAAAATATCCGCCCGTTGCTTCACAGGCGTTTTCTTCCACCCAGGAAACGCCGCCTTCGCCGCCTGCATCGCCTGTTCAGCCTGTTCCACACTAATCAACCCAACCTTACCAATCACCTCACTATAATTAGAAGGATTAACAGAATCAATCACCTCAAGAGTATTCACATACTCCCCATTAATCAAAGGTAAATACGTCTTCCCAAACTCCCGACGCACACCCTCAAAAGCCTGCGCCGCCCTCCTCCTCCTTTCCTCCTCCGCAAAATCCGTATCCGCAGCCCCCTCAAATCTCCCCTCTTCCTCTCCGCGCCTCCGCGCCTCTGCGTGAGAATTCAAAACTGGCGGCGCTAGTAGTTCCTCCACAGGCCGATTCTCCAAATTCTGCCGCAAGAACGAACTATTAGCCGTATTCTCCAACAACCGCCGAATTAAATACGCCATCCCCGGTAACAACTCCCCGTAAGGACAATAAACCCTTACCCGATAACCCTTATCCACCAAAGCCTTAGCAAGTTTATCCCCCATCCCATACAAAACTTGCATTTCAAAACAACGGCGGGGAACCTTTAAACTTTCCGCTATGGCAATTGCCCGTGCTTGCGATCGCACATTATGACTACCTATGGCAGCATAGACATATTGATGATTTTCTAACAACAACTGAGTTATCGTTTCAAAATTCGCATCTGTCGCCACCTTGTCATTGTAAACAGGTTGCGGCCAATGCTTTTGCGCTGCTTTGATCGTTTCCTGATCCCAATACGCACCCTTCACCAAGCGAACTGTTAACGGATATCCGCGCTGTTTTAACCATGCAATCACATTTCTGGCATCTTGCTCACTGTCACGCAAGTATGCTTGGATAGTCACGCCGATATCTGTGCGTTGGCGAAACTCATCCTCTAACAATAACTTTTGCAAAATATTCAGAGTCAAGTCCTTATACGCATACTGTTCCATATCAAAATGAATAGCTGCGCCTAACTCTTTGGCATAACGTAATAAATTACGAATGCGATCGCTAACTCTTTCCTCGCTACCTTTAGCATCTAAAGGGTCAAATTGCGAATAAAAAGCGGTTAATTTCACAGAAACTTGGACTTTTGGTAGCTTTTCACCATCAGCTTCATCAATCGCCGGAATATGCGTCCAATTCTTTGATGCTTCTACCAACTGGGCAATTAGTTCTTGATAGCGTTCTAAATAAGACTGCGCTTCTGCTTCTGTAATTACAGCTTCACCAAGTAAATCAATGGTGAACGCCATTTTTTCTTTCCGCAGGCGTTCAACTGTTTTGATGACTTGTTTAATATTTTCGCCAGAAATATATTTGTGCGCTAATGTTTCCACCGCCGTCGAAACAGTTGTTGCTGCCACTTGTCCCGGCATAGAATCAGGGTTAGCAAAATTGAGCATCCCCTTGAGGGCGGCTGGTAATTCTACCGTTTCATCGCCTAAATATTCTTGTAAATGGGCGGCAATTTCTGGTTTACTGCGTAACGCTGGCAGAGTATCAATAAAGCGGAAAAGTTGCACCCTTAAACCCGGATTACTCATTGCCCAAGCGAGTAGTTTATCATCCCAGCGCATCTGGTCACGCAAGGAAGCTAAAAACGAGCGATTTTCTTGGGTAGCTGTTAACAGTTGTTTAGCAATTTCTTGGGTTTTAGGTTCGTAGATGCTGGTTTGTATTTGTAACACCACAGATAATAATCTCCTTAATTTAGTGCATAACTGTTTGTGAACAGTCCGCGTCTTCTATTGTGACTCTTGAATTTTGCTGCTACCAGATTCTTAGGATAGTTAAGTTTTTCTGGGACATTCTGGCACGCAGAGTAAAACAGTATTACGGTGCTTGGATCTTTCTCAGCACTCAACTAAGATCCCCCCCAACCCCCCTTTTTAAGGGTGGCTAACAAGCTTCTATAACCCCCTTAAAAAGGGGGTCGCCGCAGGCGGGGGGATCATCTATTAACTCCGCACTCATCAACTTAACAATGTGGTTGCATCTCAATTTGTGGAAAAACTTAGCCTTAACACCTTTAACCATCGCAATTGTCTATGTGGGTGGTTGCACAAACCAACCAACAGATAAACAACTGGAAGTATGGCGCAAAGAAGCGATCGCCCGCAATGCGGAAATTGTTGCAAATAACACTAAAAAAGCACAGCAAAGTCAGTGGAATTTGGTTATTCAAGGTGAAACGACTACTGGCAAATCTTTAAATTTCAATTGGCAGCAGTTACAAACTTTAGCAACCAATCATCTCAAAACAACCGATCCTCTAGACATCCTGCATTCTAACGAGATTTTTGATTTTCGGGGTGTGCCTGTGGCGGTACTTTTACAACAGTTTGCTGTTGCCAGTCATGTCACCGATGTAACTTTTGTTTCCTTTGATTCTTACTACACTACCCTCAGCCTGAAAGATTTATGGCAATATCCAATTACACTAGCGATCGCTAAAAATAACAAACCAATTGCTCGCGCTCAAGGTGGGCCACTTTATTTAGTTTTTCCCTATACT
This sequence comes from Aulosira sp. FACHB-615, assembly GCF_014698045.1. Taxonomy (GTDB): domain Bacteria; phylum Cyanobacteriota; class Cyanobacteriia; order Cyanobacteriales; family Nostocaceae; genus Nostoc_B. Next base: position 381,640 of record NZ_JACJSE010000002.1, on the reverse strand, counting down.
CAGTATCCCCAGCTAAAACAAAAGTATGATTCTACCAATTGGGCGTTTTACGTAAGCAATATCATAGTGGGAACAGAACCAGTTAAATTACGAGTTAATCAACATCAAGTCAACTTAGCTACCTTAGATAAATTACCGCAAGTCACTTTAGAACAAACTGTTGGTTATCGCATTTCTTGGCCTAGTGGTAAAGTCAAGCTTTCTGGAGTGAGACTGCGGGATATTTTCTCTAGTTTTCCAGAACCATTACCCGCCCAGGGAGGAGTCATAATTCGGGGTAAAGCACCCTTTTATGAAGATGCTCCGGTGCGGTTGGCGACTCAAGATTTATCTGAGTGCGATATTTTACTCGTTACCCGTTGGGGAGAAAGCCGCGAATTGATTCCCGCCAAAATGGGAGGCCCTCTAACTTTGGCTTTCAGTTCTCAATGTCCTGCTAAACTTAGCCAGTCGCGCTGGGTAACATTTGTAGAAGAATTAACTACTACACCATGAAATTATTTAGTTTCCGCTCGATTCGGACGCGAATCATCACTGCAACGACATTATTAAATGTGGCGTTAGTAGGTGCAATTGTTTTGGTATGGGCGAAAACTGAAAATACCCTTTACCGAGAGCAGAAATTAAATGAAGCGAGATTTGTATCTAGGGTGTTAGGAATATCTACCTTTGCGAATCACCTGGAAGAGCGCAACTGGAGTCAAATGCGCCTCAACTTAAATGTGATGCTGCGAGAAAATGCAGATTTTGTGTATATTTTAGTGTCGGATGCGCGGCTAGAAAATCAAATTATTGCTGCCTATCCAGAATATTTACAAGGACAATACATTCCCGATATTGTGCCAGTCAAAGTCAGTGATGCCGCCTGGAAAGCGTCGCCAAAGTCGAACTCAATTGAAACATTTGCATTAACAGATATCAACTTTGGCAATCATATCAGGGCTAAACGTGGCGATCGCATTATTGAAGTTGCTTCGACAATTTACAGATTATCAGGGGACAAAATCGGCACTTTACGCATCGGTGTTTCTCTACGTCAGGTTAACTTGGCTGTCGCTAATGCGGTGAATAAAGCCTTAATAGTTGGTTTTATTAGCCTGCTGGTGAGTTTGGTTTGTGCATATATTCTGGCGCGACGCTTGAGTAACCCTATCCGCCGCTTGCAAACCAGTGCGGCTCAAATTGCATCTGGGGATTTGCAACACCGCGCCGAAATTACCAACGCCGATGAAATTGGTGCATTAGCAAATTCTTTTAATGAGATGTCTGCTGCATTGCAAAGTTCATTTCATAAATTACAGAAGACTTTAGTATCGTTTGAATTATTTGTGCCGAATAAATTTATTTTAGCGATCGCACCCCAAGGCATCGAAAATATTGAGGTAGGTATCGCAGTCACACGCCACATCACAATTTTATTTTGTGACATTCGCGGTTACACTTCCATCTCAGAAATGATGACACCAATAGAGATATTTACATTTTTGAATGACTACCTAGCTTGTATTGGGCAAGTAATTGATCGTTCAGGTGGATTTATTGATAAATATATTGGCGATGCTGTCATGGCATTATTTGATGATGACAACACCGATGGCGCACTCAAAGCAGCAATTTTAATGCACCAAGCCCTAGATCAGTTTAATCAAGAACGTATGCAAAAAAACCTCCCCAAAATTAACATTGGCATTGGCTTGCATCGCGGTGAAGTAGTCATGGGAACAGTCGGATTTACTGGCCGCATTGATTCTACAGTCATCGGTGACGCTGTGAACATTGCCTCACGCATTGAAGGCTTAACTAAACAATATGGCTGCAAAATTTTGGTAACAGAAGCAGTGATTGAGAGTTTATCTCAACCAGATTTATTCTCATTAAAATTGGTGGAGCAAGCAGTAAAGTTAAAAGGTAAGGATGAAGCGATCGCTGTTTACGAACTTCTTTTGCTGGCACCGATGGATTGATTTCGCCTAGCCAATAGGCGATCGCATATCCCAATGGGACTAAAACGCTGTTCAACCTCCTGCTGAATCATGTTTGCCTGATACTGGCGTTCTGCAAGATAGGTATGAACCTCATCTCGATGTCTAAGATAGTAACCAATGACCATATATATCCGGTAATTGCAGCGATGGATACTGTTCTGCTATTTCCTCTGGCGTACATCCCTCTAAAAAAGCTGTCACAACAGTGTCTAGGGTGACACGAGTCTTTGCAACTCTGACAACCCCATCAGAATCAGTCTCTATAGGCGTAGGTTCAAGGGCAATTGCTAGAGTCATAGACCTCATCAGCTTTTTACTTCATATACTAGCAAACGCCCAAGCGGTCTAGAGCCTTTACTCAGCTTCAGGCAGAGTCAGAATTTCGACCCCATCTTCTGTCACCACAATTGTATGTTCAAATTGGGCTGACAATTTGCGATCGCGTGTTACAGCCGTCCAACCATCACTCAACATTTCTACTTCCCAAGTGCCTTCATTAATCATCGGCTCAATGGTAAATACCATTCCAGGTCTGAGACGCTTACCTTTACCGCGAGTCCCATAATGGGGTATGTCAGGGGCTGTATGGAAAATATTACTAATGCCATGTCCGACAAAATCCCGCACCACAGAAAAACCCTGAGACTCTGCATATTCTTGAATCGCTGCGCCAATATCACCAACCTTTGCGCCTGGTTTGACTTCCGCGATTCCACGATATAGGCACTCTTGAGTTACTTCTACCAATTGTTGCGTTTTAGCAGCAGCATTACCAACAATAAATGTTTTTGATGTATCACCGTGATATCCATCTACAATCGGCGTAACATCGATATTAATAATGTCACCCTCTTTGAGGATTTGTTTAGCATTGGGAATGCCATGACAGATGACCTCATTCACACTGGTGCAGATTGATTTTGGGAAACCCTTGTAACCCAAGGGTGCGCTTTTAGCATTGTGCGCTTGTGTCCAACGTTCCGCTTCATCATTGAGTTCCAGTGTACTTACCCCAGGTTTCACTAGTGGTTCCAGATGCTCTAGAAGTTTAGCCGCCAAGCGTCCTGCCCGACGCATTTTTTCAATTTCTCTTGAGGATAAAATAACAATTGTTTCGGTTTTCATGGGCATTAATCTAAAGCATCATTCAAAAATATAGTTAAACCTGAGTTTGCTGCTCTTTGGACAGCATCAGCCACCTTGAGCGTGTATAAACTTGCTTCGGGAGTGACATACAAAGGAGTATCATCAAACAAATGGTCTAAGACCATAGTTGTATCTTTGGCAAACAAACCCCGGCGTGTTCCCACATCTATGGCTGTGGTTTCTCCAGGTTTAATTAAGTAGCCAGTATTACCGTCAAAAATTAAACCGCCTTTTTCGCCGTGAACCTCAAATTTTCGCTCTGGCTGCCAAATTGTTTCACCTTTGCCGTAAATTACTTGGGCTAACAGTCCACTGTGAAAGCACAGTTGACTCACACACATACAAGTTTGATAGTACTCTGATTCTACTGCCCAATATCGCTGATGACAGTTAACTGTAAAGACTTTTCCGAACAAATCAATCAGGCGATGTAACCGAGAAATTGCCCCAATCAACGGAAAGCCAAATAATTCATGATTATAAGTCCATTTGCGCGGAGCCGGATTTTGGGGATTGATCGTGCTGTAGCGGACATAAAACACATCCCCCACTTGCTCTAAGTTGTGTTTTAAAGCTTGGTGTAAGCCACCCAAAAGTTCTATATGTTCCACATGCAGTAATTTCTTTTGGGCTTTGGCTAAGGCGATAATTTCCTCGGCTTCTGTGAAATCCACTGCTAGAGGATATTCTACAATTACATGCTTGCCGTGGGTCAGGGCAGCACGGGCGATCGCTCCATGATCTCGATTCACTGTGGAGATCACCACCATATCCACATCTTCCCGCGCTACTAACTCTTGCCAAGAATTTAAAGCTGAGGTTTGATATTCTTTTGCGAAAATTTCTGTTGTTTCTGGGGTATGACCAACCACTGCAACGAGATGGGTTCTCTCATCTTGCAGCAGTGCTTCTGCCCTGAGTTTTGCTGCATACCCAGTACCTACCAAGCCGACGCGCACTTATGCTTGTCCCAAAACTGCCTCTGAATTATACATGATTTTCACAGGAAACAGGGGTGTATGTATCTAAAACCCTTCCGCCACAAACCCTTACACCCCTGTACCCTTTTACCCCTAAGCCCCTTGCATCCTGAATATCCGTACTCTCCACGCTCCTCTTTTGACTGCCAAGTATAAATGAAACTTATTATTTTGATGTAACTAAATTTCATTACTAATCGCGTTGAATTTCCAGTTACAAGGTTTAGTTTTTCCCGTAGTATCAGAATTGAAGTAAATTTTCATGACCGGCTAATCCTATAAGTTAAGCCGTAAGTATTGCTTTAGCATAACTTATACTGCCGTTTACAAAAGAGAGGAATCCTGAAATGGCAACTTACAATGTTACACTGATAGACCAAGAAGGTAATAAAACCACAATTGAAGTTCCTGATGATGAATATATTTTAGATATTGCTGAAGACAAAGGGTTGGATTTACCTTATTCTTGCCGTGCTGGTGCTTGCTCTACCTGTGCAGGTAAACTTGTTTCTGGTACTGTTGACCAGTCTGATCAGTCTTTCTTAGATGACGATCAAATCGAAAAGGGCTATGTCCTGACTTGTGTAGCTTATCCTACCTCTGATGTTGTAATCGAAACCCACAAAGAAGAAGACCTCTACTAAAAGTTAAGTTCTATCAGTTCTTACAGGTTATTGATTTAAGTGAGATGTGTAACTGCAACGTAAGGACTTGAGTATTAGAGCAAATAAAAATTAGCAGGAATGTACCCTGATTAAAAGGTGCGTTCCTGTTTTTTCTGCTCACCTACAAGTTGGTAGTCATAAATTAAACTTATTACTTCTATATAAGTAAATTTCATTCCTAATCGCATTCAATTTCCGGTTACAAGGTTTAAATTTTCCCTTAGTATCAAAGTTGAAGGAAATTTGCATAGACGGCTAATTTGATCAGTTCAGCCGTGAGTGCTGCTTTAGCATAACTTATACCGCCGTTTAAAAAAGAGAGGAAACTGAAATGGCAACTACTTACAAAGTTACTCTGATAGATCAAGAAGGCAATGAAAAGACAATTGATGTTAAAGATGATGAATATATTTTAGATGTGGCTGAAGACCAAGGTTTAGATTTACCTTACTCTTGCCGTGCTGGTGCTTGCTCCACCTGTGCAGGTAAGTTGGTAAGTGGTACTGTTGACCAGTCCGATCAGTCTTTCTTAGATGATGATCAAATCGAAGCTGGATATGTACTAACTTGTGTAGCTTATCCTACCTCTGATGTTACAATCCAAACTCACAAAGAAGAAGAACTCTACTAATAGAGGATTTACGTACAAAGTTTGTCTGTGGAGATTAGGTATAGGGGTATAAGGGTATGGGGCTTCGCCGTGAGCGTCAGCCGAACGGTGTAAGGCCTTTGGATACATACACCCCTACACCCTTCTAACTTCTTACATTTTTTGTTTGCTGGCGTAAGTCAGGCGTAAGTCATTAGAGTATAAGTTGATGTCAATCAGCCCGATTTACAACTTAATCTTGTCGTTGAAGATTTGAATTTTCGTCCCTGGATAGTAAAACTGGAGAATTTTTGAGGTTTCCCAGCCCAGTTTGGCTAAGTTTTGTGCGCCAGTTTGACTCAAGCCAACACCATGTCCTAGTCCTCCACCAATAAAGGCGTAACCCCATAGTTCGGCTTGGCCTTTATTTAAGGGTTGTAGGTAAAACAATGTACTCACAGGTGCAGCAAAGGCGCTGCGTACTTCATCTTTGTGTAAGGTAAATACGCCGATATCGGTTTTGACTGCTAAATCGAGGATACGCCCACTGTGACTACGCTTGGTGACTGCGATCGCTTCAATGGTTTTAAATTTAGCGTAGGGGCTGTTTTTGACGCGCAAGAATTTTTGTAAATCTTTGGCTATATCTTCGATGGAAGTTTCTTTATTCCAGCGAAATACATCCCAGTTGCTTTCATTGAAGCCTTGCTTCATGTTAATAAATTTGCGGAAGTTCTCTTCATCAGCCAAACTCTGTTGTGATAAGTCCCAAAAATTAATCGGCGTATCAACTACTGGTTTTAAATAAGGACGATCTTCCCCATTCCAGACATCACTAAAAAAGGCTGTGACACCCCCGGTTGTAGAAGAATACAAGGCATCAATTAATTGGTTGTTATAAGTTACTACCATGCCTCTAGTCGCCGCGATCGCTTGATCGGTTTTGCTAGTTGCCCCACTCAGCCCATAATAAACTTGACAGTGGGTATCAGCACACAATTGGTAGTTATCAACAGCAAATCTCCGCAAATTTCTTAAAGCGTAGGTACGGGCTAAAATTGCTTGGGCTTCTAAGGCGGCTTTGGGCGCATCTGACCCAATTTCGTTGGGAACAACACCACGTAAATACGTTTCTAAGGAGACTTCATTGACTAATGTATATGTACCGTAAGCGTTGGGCTGCAACGCCATTCGCCCCGCATACACCCGCCCAGTTCCCGATTTTTCACCTTTGTTGATGCGAATTAAGTTTTTATCGGCGCTGATGGCTAAGTTCATCGGGTTGTAACGTTTACCATTTACTACCCAACTGATTTGCGGTACTTCTTTCTGCACTTTCGTATCGATATATGCCATTTTTGCGCCAGACTTTTGCAAGTTCTCAAATAACAAGCGACGCAATAAAGCTGTGCTGTAAACATCCCGCTTGGCCCAAACTTGCCAACGTTCTGGCTGGGCAATTTCTACTTCTACCCCTTGCGATCGCCATTTTTTGGCGCTATCTTCTGCTGTTTCAAAGGTACGGTATGTCCCTAAAACCACTACTTCCTGAACTACAGGTTTAGCCACAGCTTGCATCACTGTTTCTAGTTTTACAGGTTTGTCAGTGACTATGGTCTGTTGCTTGTTACCTAGAGGAAAGCTTAACCGCAAGCGATCGCCTTTTGTCGGTTCTAGTTGCAGCTTGGCTGTGGATTTTTCGCCAAATCTCTGAATAATTCCGACTCTTAATTCTACATCTTGGCTGTTACTTCCCGGCCCGGATGCGGCTGTCAGCCCCAATAGGCAAAATGTCGTTACTACTGTGTAAGACAAACGCCAAAACGAAAATTCGACTGTGACTTGATTCTGCCTTTTCGTATTGCGCTGGGGCAGAGTTACCATTTGCTTTGTAGCGTAGTGGTTTTGTCGCATGAACGCTCCAATAGTACCATTGCCAATTTAGCTACCTAAATTACTTGCAAACCAAAGTCATAACGACTATGATTTATCTATAGGCACAGAACAGAATTAGTTGGATTAACTCCTGATGGCTAAAGTCCAAGAAATTCCCTTAAATCAAATTAAACGTCCCCTACCCCGTGTTAACGATCCCAACAAGGTCAAAGCCTTAATGGAATCCATTGCGGAGATTGGACAGCAAGAACCCATCGATGTTTTAGAAGTAGACGGCCAATATTATGGCTTTTCTGGCTGCCATCGTTATGAAGCTTGTCAGCGTTTAGGACAAGAAACCATATTAGCCAGAGTCCGTAAAGCTCCTCGCAGCGTTCTCAAGATGCACTTAGCGTAAAGAAGTATAAAGTATGAAGGTGAAGTATGGAATTTCATAATTCAGCCTTTGAACTTCATCATTTTTAGCCCCTCATCCTCAAATAATAAGTTTAGGAGAAAATTATGTCATCTCAAGCAACAGTAAAAAATGTAAATATTGGCATCGACGAAGAAAATAGAACCAAAATTGCCGAAGGATTGTCCCGTCTATTGGCAGACACTTATACACTGTATCTTAAAACTCATAACTTCCACTGGAATGTTACTGGGCCAATGTTTCAAACATTACACCTGATGTTTGAGACTCAGTATACAGAACTAGCTTTAGCCGTGGATTTAATTGCTGAACGCATCCGGGCTTTGGGTTATCCCGCACCTGGAACTTATAGCGAATATGCCAAACTCAGTTCCATTCCCGAAACCCCAGGAGTACCAAAGGCTAAGGAGATGATTCAGTTGCTAGTGGAAGGACAAGAAGCGGTAGTGCGAACTGCGCGATCGATTTTTCCTATAGTAGATGAAGTCAACGACGAACCCACAGCCGATTTGTTAACTCAGCGTATGCAAGTCCATGAAAAAACTGCTTGGATGTTGAGAAGTTTGCTGGAAGAATAAGGAATGTGAAGGATGAAGCGTGAAGTATTTTAAGTATGAGTTTCATACTTCATCCTTAAGCCTTTATTCTTTCCTGAGCGATGGCAAATCTTGATTTCACGCAAAAACTGCAAGATTTATCCCAAAAAGTCGGGATTACAAGTTTTAAAGCTTTGAGTAAAGCGACCGGTGTCTCCGAACGGCAAATATTGCGGTTACGACGGGGAGAGGTAGAACAAATCAGAGTCGATGTGTTACTCAAGTTGGCTTCTGTTCTCCAGGTGTCGTTAAATGAACTGGTTACAGCTTTTTCATCTCTGGAGTTGAATCAAGCTGATCAAGTTGCTACTCAACAGATGTTGCAAGAGATTGCTGATTTAAAAACCGAATACCAGCGATCGCAATTACAAATTAAACAACAACGAGAGTTATTACTCCAAGAATTCCAGCAGTCGAGTTTGCAACTGCTGGAATCTTTATTATTGCAGTTTCCGGCTGCGGCTCAAAAAGCACGGGAAAATCCCCAGTTGGAAGCGGTGAAGATACTACCATTAATCGAAAACTCACTCAAAAAACTGTTACAAGCCTGGGAGATAGAAGCGATCGCACCAATCGGCGCAGAAATCCCCTATGATCCCCAAAAACATCAATTAAGCAAAGGAAATGCACAGCCTGGTGAATTAGTCAAAGTCCGCTACAGTGGCTACTTGCAAGGCGATAAATTACTTTATCGAGTCACCGTAAGTCCCCTTGATTCAGGTTGAGGCAATGATATTTAAATTTTTAATTGATTACTGAACGGAATTTTGTGAAAAAAATTACAAATATTGGGAATACTAAGAAAGTCGAGGCGATCACTGCTGCAAATCTCCGTAAATTTATTCAGGGACTCTCCATCTTATTTACTATACCCTTCCTGATTCTCTACCTAAACGAGTAGTTGAGAAATCAAATAAGATTGCTACATATTCTGGCGCGATTGATACAAAAATTAGTTTTACTTCTCGGTTATGTTCATATATCTAACTCTTTTTGATGGCAATTCTGCAAAACTTAACTACAAAAATATAATTTTGTAATTTAAGTTACGGTACGCTAAATACAGCAATGTTTGGGTATTTATTAACCTTGATAAATGAAATTATGGATACTTCTTAAATAGAATTGAGGATGTATTATCAACCGTTACATCGCCAAAATAATGCCATCAATTTAGCAAATACTAGTATTAATGACTTTTATTCTGCTCAAAATGGCTATTAGTATATAATACTAACAAAATCAGCATCTTTTCATACAACAATGGGGAAATACTATGGATAATCAAGTACAAGTTGTAAAGCTCAATGGTATTATCAACACTAACAATTCACAAATTCTTAGAGAAAATATTACTGAACTTCAAGGAACTGGTGCAAAAATTGTGCTAGTTGACTGCCAAGATGTGACATTTATGGATAGTTCAGCCCTGGGGGCTTTAGTTTTAGCTTTCAAAACATTAAGAGCTACAGGTACAAAATTAGTGCTTTGTTCTATTAATGAACAAGTGAGAATTTTATTTGAATTGACTGGTATGGATAAAGTTTTTGAAATTTTTCCTAGCCAAGATGAATTTCATCAAGTTGTACTTTCTAAAAATTAATTACTGAAATTGAATTTGTAAGATTGATAAGTCATCATCAAAATTCTCTTTGGAGTTTAAAGCAATTAGGTAATTTAGCACTTGTTCTAGTGGGCAATCAAAGGTATTTTGTATGCTGACTAATATTTGAATTAACCCATCTAAACTCCAAAGAGTTCCATCAGTTTTGGTGATTTCGTAAGCCCCATCACTAAAAATATAGAGATTGCTAAAGTCAGCAATTTGACAACAAGCATCAACATATTTTGCTTCAGGAAACATCCCCACGGGCATACCAGGAGTTCTCAATAGCTGCACTTCGGGATTTTTTGGGGATTTGCCAGATACTAATACGGCTGGCGGATGTCCAGCACTAGCATAAACTAACTGCTGGGTGACTTTGTGATAAACTCCATACCAAATGGTAAAGTATTTATCATTTTGATAATCTATCTGGAAGGTTTCATTTAATCCGCGCAGAACATCACTCGGTTGATAGTAATTTAAACTTTTTAAAGCCCGCGATCGCAGTAAATTTAACACCGAAATAGATGGGAGAGTAGCCCTAAGTCCATGTCCGGCTGTATCTAATAAATAAACTGCCAAATAATCATCATCCAACCAATAATAATCAAAACAATCACCACCAAGTTGCCGTGAAGGAATAAAGCAGGAATTAATCTTAAATGGTTCTGTGGTTGGTAAAGGTAAAAGTGAGCGCACATATTCAGCCGCTTGTGCTAGTTCTGTTTCTAAAAGCTGCTTTTGAATTTGTAAATCTCGACTTAATTGATGGAGTCTTAATCCAGCCCTAACTCTGGCTTTTAATTCGTTCTGCTCGATAGGTTTAGTGATAAAATCATCAGCACCAGCATCTAAACCCTTAACGCGATCGGCAACCGAATCTAATGATGTTAATAAAATAAAAAAACTGGTGGATAAATTCGGATCATTCTTAATATAATTACATACTTCCAGCCCGTTTAATCCAGGCATAATCCAATCACAAATAATTAGGGCTGGATGGTAGGCGATCGCTTTCTCAATGCCTTCTTCGCCATTACAGGCTGTAATCACCTCATACCCTTGTTTTTCTAACAGCCTTTTGAGAAATACTTGTATTGTTGGATCATCATCGATTACTAATATTTGTAACATAAAAATTTTGATATAATTAATTATTATTTGATATCATAAAAAATCAACAAACTAACAAATTTAAAATTTCTCAACTTTCCTAAAGTTATTTGCTGTCAGATACCCGAATTTATCAAAAAAATCAGGTATCTTTAGGAATGCCATATCTGTTCAGGAACATATCAACAATTACGGTGGCGATAAAGGATTCATCCAGAGAAGAATAGCACGCTTAAGTTGATGTAAATCGCGGTAAACTTCTTGCTTAAACCATTGTCCCAAAGCATCAAAAGGAGTGAATGAAGTACCAATTTGCCATTGAATATCTTGTCCGAGAGGAGTTGTATGAGTTCCAGGTAAGGTTTGTGCTGTAACCATTTCTGGAAAGCGTTGTTGTAAAATTTTGGTTAAAGCTGCTGATTGGTCGAGGTTATCGTTATTGAATTTAATGAGTAAATTCCGACGGATTTTATAACCTTCTTGGACAATCTTATTAGTTTCTAATGGCGAAGGTGTAAACTCAATTGCCAAACTAGAGTTGAGTTGCTCAACTAAAGGAATAGCATCTTTAGCCGCATAGTTATTAAAGGATATTAAGATATTTCCGGCTCTTTCTACAGAATACAAACTACCGATGAGTAAATGGAGTTTGCAACCCATACTATGGCCAATACCATAAGTAGGAAGATACAGCTTACGCAATAAACCAGAGTCGTGTAAGCGTTCGAGGGTGCGTTCAAAGTTTAACAAAACAGATTGGGCGATCGCTATGTGATCTAAAGTATTCACAAAGGGAGTCGCAATCACAAGATATCCCTTACTGGCTACCTCTTCCAGTAACCAACGGTAAGTTAGGTGGGGTGCAGTAGCCACAAAAGCACCCCCTAAAAAATGGACAATACCTATAGGATTTTTGGGAACCAGTACCCAGTTACCTCTAATTTCTTTCCAGTCCATGCCTGTAGGCGATCGCTTAATTTACACTTCTTTATATTAGACTGGGAACCGCGACACTGGGGAATTCATACCAAGTTGCAATCAAAGATAGTCATTTGGGTGGGGAGTGGGGAGTAGGGAGTGGGGAGTAGGGAGTGGGGAGTAGGGAGTGGGGAGTAGGAATACTATTTCTGAACGCAACTTATACCAATTTAAGAAAAGAATGTGACAGATAGAAATCAGGAAAGTCTTACTGGAGCTAGATTTCTTAATTGCGTTAGCGCAGCGTTAGCGAGGAACGAGCGTCGCGTCATTGCGAATTGGTATTAGTATCAGGAGTCAGAATCAGAGAAATACTGAGCTTTGCAGACTGAGCAACAAAAAAATGATGCGATCGCAGATTTACTCAACTCGTTTAACTCAGTTCCTTCCTGCCAAAATTTGTGCAGCACTTAAATTCAAATCAGGGAAAGTCGCAGAAATAACCCGTTCCTCTCCTCGGAATGCAACAGCATCGTAGAAACCTTCTACTAACGTGCATACTGTTACTACCTGTTGAAGATGATCAACAATCCAATATTCAGGAATTCCGCGCACAGCATACTCAGAACGCTTGTGGCGATAATCTGTCGTTTGAGTCAATTCGCTGACAACTTCTACAACCAATATGGGAGGAGGTTCATCAAGTTCAATCACAGCTTCTCGATTCAACATTGCGTCCCACTGCACAGTTAATAACACCACTACATCTGTAATGCGTGAAGTATCCCAACGTCCTCCGCGTGGCGATCGCACTCCCACAGAGAACTTTTGTGCTGTCCAATTCTTACACATCTTGGCACTTTCATCATCAAAAGTTCTTTCTAAAAACTTGGAAATACTGTCATGTTTGCCAGTACCAAGACTCATGGGGATAAGTTCTCCATCTACTAATTCATATTGAGTATCTTTGCCATCACTATACTTGAGATACTCTGCAAAAGTTAGTTTCTTAGTAGTTGCAATCATAGCGATGTTTTTAGCTCCTGCTTCCAACTATAGCAGTCACAGTAAAAGTTCCCAAAAATCTAGTATTGACTATCTTCCTTGTCCCCTTTGTCCCCCTTGTCTCCCTTGTCTCCCTTGTCTCCCTTGTCTCCCTTGTCTCCCTTGTCCCCCTTGTCTCCCTTGTCCCCCTTGTCTCCCTTGTCCCCCTTGTCTCCCTTGTCTCCCTTCTCCCCCTTCTCACCCTCACTAAAATTGCCGTCTCACCTTCATCCTTGACTTTGCAATTTTTTCATTTCATACTGCACATCTAAAGCAATCTGTAATGCTTCATTTAATAACTTGCCATGTTCACTCGCTTTTTCTGTAACTTGCATTGTTGCCAGAGCGGCTAAATTATTGGCAAATAATTCAGCATTATGAATAATAAAATTCTTATTTTCGCGCAGAATTCTTTCGGTTTTCAAAGCTCGTACTAAATCGGCTCTAGTAAATTGCAATGCAGCAATTACTTTTTCTCGTTCTTGAATACTAACTTCGTGGTTTCCCGCCGCTTCTATTTGGTCATTAATATCTATGGCTTTAATCACTGCATTATATCGGTCAACATCATTTAAGAGAATGTGCAGAGAACTAGTCATATTCTCTTTTAATATTTTCTGAATATTGCGCCACAGCAAATAGAAAATTAACTGTATGCCAGCACTACCGAAAAAACACATTAATAGTAGTAATATCCAAGACGGAATCGTGAGCCAATTGGCAAATAATTTAATAATAATATCCAGAATTAAATAAGTGAAAACAAATATAGAAAAGCTAATAAAGACTACTGTAGCGCCTTCAGAACCTTTCATTTTATATACCAATTGTTTACTAAATTCTTTTAGAGGATTAGTAATTAAAACTAGTTGATATTTGACAGGCAAATTAGTGAGTTGTTGTAATTCTTTTTGACTAATTTCTAAGCCCTGTAAATCATCACGCACAGCTTTCCCCATAATTAGCTACATAGTCATTTAATACAATATAACAATCAAATTTCCAGATTGCTAAATCAAATGTCATTTTGGCAAGAATTTTTTACTTCGAGAAAGTTAGTATAAAAACACTAGTTTTGCTTCCGCAGAAGTACTTAAAAAATGAAATATTACTAAATATTAGGCTGTCCAGAAAGTAATACAGTGATGATAAAATCCATGATAAAAATTGATACCCAAGTAGTAACAACTGCCGTTGTGGCTGATTCTCCAACTTCCTTTGCACCGCCTTTTGTAGTTAGTCCCCAACTGCAACCATTAACAGCCACCAAAATTCCAAAAATGAATCCTTTTAACAAAATAATCATTAAATCTGAGGGTTCTAAAAAATTTCTGACTGATTCTAAAAAGGCTTCTGGAACAATCTGGTAAAACTGTGATGCAGCAAATACACCGCCTATGATGCCGATAATTAAAGCAAAAATCATCATTAAAGGCATCATCAAACAGCAGGCGATGACTCTAGGTAGTACTAAATAATCTATCGGATCAGTTCTGAGCATGTAAAGTGCATCGATTTGTTCTGTAACACGCATTGCACCCAACTCAGCCGCAAAAGCAGAACCGACTTGTCCTGCAAGAATACTAGCCGTCAAAATAGGTGCTAATTCTCGGCAAAAAGCCAAAGCAAACGCACCCCCCACCGCACTCACAGCACCAAATTGAACTAATTCTCTGGCGGTTTGAATTGTAAAAATCATCCCCGCAAAACCACTCACCAGCAGCACTGGCGAGATAGAACCAGGCCCGGCTGTCACCATGTGTTCTAGAATTTTGCGATAGTAAGCTTTTCCCTGAAGCAAATGAAGTATAACTTGACCAAACAGCAAAATAGCCGCACCACAACGTACAATCCATAATTGTTCGAGATTTTGTTTCGGGGGCAATTTCCCCTCCTTCAGACTGAGTTTTGACACAGAATCATTGGGAATAAAAGATATCGCAGTTCTGTTTGATATGTGGATAAAAGAGACAAGGGAGAGAAACGCACTTTGCTGGTAGGGAAGTGCTTGTCCACACTTTTGCAGTTATACACCTTAATCAAATAGATTTTTTATTTGTTTTGAAGTTTAGCAAAACAAACTCAAAAATTATTTTGCATACTGCACTACATCCTGAAAAGCTGGCAGTCTGATGGTGGTTATACTCTAATTATGCAGGGTAATTGCTGGTTTGGGCTGATTTTTTAGCAAAATATCATAAATAGACCAACTATCTAAGGTAAGAGAATTTATTTAAAAAATGTAACCTTTTAGCTAGTTGTTGAAATTTAGTAATTTTTGGAAATATTAACTATAGATGTAGCAGCGATTTGTTACTTCTAATATTACTAAATATCATGCAGCAGGAAGATTACTGAATTACTTAAAGGAAGTATTGTTTTAGCTCATGAACGGCAATGAGCTTCCTAGTATGAAAAGCCTGTGGTTTTTCATGTTGGGTGAATTTGTCATGTCTGGGAATATTTGAATTTTTCATATTTCTACTTTGTTTTGGAGGAAATTTTCATGGGTAGTTTACTTGGTTGGTCATTAGCACAAACAACTTTGGTGGTTTTAGGAGTAGCAACGGCGGCATTTAACCCCATAGTAGTTTCGGCACAAACAACAGAGCCATCGGTGTCACCTGCGCCATCGGTGACACCTTCTCCAACTGCTGCTAGTAATTTTTCTGATGTGAGTACAGATTACTGGGCAACTCCTTTTATTCAAGCGTTAGCAGCCAGAAATGTCATTTCGGGATTTCCAGATGGTTCATTTAGGCCGAATCAAGCTGTAACTCGTGCCGAATTTGCAACAATGATTCAAAAAGCTTTTAATCAAAATCCAGTTCGGCAAATTAGTGCGGGTGGGTTTACAGATGTACCTGCTGGCTATTGGGCGGCTCCGTCAATTCAAGAAGCTTACGAAACTGGGTTTATGACGGGATATCCTGGTAATGAGTTTCGCCCTAATTTGCAAATTCCCAAAGTTCAGGCGATCGCAGCTTTGTCTAGTGGTTTAAATTTAAATACTAGCGGCAATGCTTCTGATGTTCTCACCACTTACTATACAGATGCTTCAACAGTTCCTAACTATGCAGTCAACACTGTAGCTGCGGCGACTCAAGCTAACATTGTTGTCAATTATCCCGATGTTAAACAACTTAATCCCCAAGTTCCTTTAACTCGTGCTGAAGCTGCAAGTTTGTTGTATCAAGCCTTGGTTAGACAAGGACAAGCCCAACCTCTGGCTAGTAATGTGACGGCTGCTAATTATATAGTGGCTGGCAATACTGGTAATACTCAAACTGGTAACGATATTGTTTCCGTCGCTGCATCTAATAATTCTTTTACTACCTTAACGACTTTATTACGGACAGCAGGTTTAGCTGAAACTCTACAACAACCAGGCCCTTATACAGTGTTTGCGCCTACAGATCAGGCGTTTGCTGCTTTGCCTGCTGGTACTATTGAACAGCTACAACGGCCAGAAAATAGAGAAGTGTTAGTGAAAATTCTCAGATATCATGTGGTTCCTGGCTCATTAACTTCTAGTCAACTGACACCAGGCGAATTGAGAACGGCTGAGGATCAGTCTGTAAATATCAAGGTGGACAGTGCAAATAATCAAATCGCTGTCAACGATGCACGAGTGATTCAAGCGAATGTTCAAGCTAGTAATGGTGTGATTCACGTTATTAATGAAGTTCTAATTCCACCCAACTTGAATGTGAGTCAACAACCACCAGACAACAATCAAACTACTCCTGGAAGCACAACTACGGATATTGAGGCTGGTAGAGCTACCCGTGGCGGTTCTAGTTATATTGGTGTTGCTGGTAACATCGGTTTGGGTGGAGACTCCGCTTTAAGTGAAGGAAATATTGCCGTAATTAGTAAAGTCGGGCTAACTAACTATATTTCTGTACGTCCTTCCGCCGTCTTTGGTGATGACACTGTGGTTTTAGTACCTGTAACCTTTGACTTTTTACCTCGTTCTGTTAATCCCACAGGTGAGCAACGTTTTCCTGTTTCACCTTTTGTTGGTGCTGGTGTCGCTATCGAAACTAGCAATGATGCTGATGTTGGACTGTTGTTAACTGGTGGTGTGGATGTACCGTTAGGCGATCGCTTTACCCTAAATGGTACTGTCAATGCTGCTTTTTTAGATCAGACTGATGTTGGTTTACTCTTCGGTATTGGTTACAACTTTTAATTCAATACGGTGTATTGAGGTTTAAAACGGATGGCGATCGTTTGTCTTTGCGGATGGGCGATCGCTTTTGCTATTTTCCGCAATTTTAGAATACGTCAGTTGTCAAAATCTGTTAATTAATTCTGCACACTGTCTACCATCTGAGTGTTTAACACCATCCCATTACTCATAATTACTCATTCTGCTTGGGCAACAAAGGTTCTAAACTCACCAATAATGCGGGAATTTCTACCGAAACCACATCCCACAGTATATCTAGATCGATATTTTTATAATCATGCACTAAGCGATCGCGCAAACCAGCAAGTTCCTTCCAAGGTAAAGAGGAATTTTGTTCTCGAAATTCTTTTGACAATCTTTTGGTGGCTTCTCCCATAACAGCGATCGCGTACATTACTGCTGCGATTGTTTTTTGATCCTCCACAAATTCAACTTTCGTGATTCCTGATACGAAAGAAATCGCATTTTGGCTATAGTGGTGTATATCAATCAGAGATTCTAAATCTCTATTCGCTGTCATAAATTACCTGAGATGATGAAAGTATATTTTGTTTACGTAGCCAATTGTGACTTTGCTCAACACTTGACTTTTTGACTAAATCAATCTTGCGACCAAGCAATTTTGCTAATTCCTCTTCAGCACTAAATAAATCAACTAATCTCCATTGAATATTAGGTTTGAGGATATACAGAAAATCTATATCGCTATCGGCGTTAAAATCTTCACGTAAAATTGAGCCAAATACTGATAATTCAGCAATTTGCCAGCGTTGACAAAAGTTTTCTATAGCATCCATCGGTATAGGAATTGCTAATTGTTTAGCTGTTTCCATCTGTGCTGTGTTTATGTTTGAGTGGTTCTCTATCTGGTTTTATTGGAGAAATATTCTGGCTGAGGAAGATTGCATTTTGAGCGATCGCTTGCTCTTCCAAAGCGGATGATTGTAATTGTAGCATGAGGATAATTATCCCTGTCTTGGGGTTAATGATGGCGATCGCTTTTGCTATTTTCCGCAATTTTAGGTGCATCAGACATTAAAATTCCCCTCTCCGCGTTGGAGAAGGGATGGGGAATAGATCATATCAATTGCAAGTTTTGTCAGGCGGGCAATGCTCAAGATTAGTGTAAACTCTAATTCTTACGTCATTAGCATTGCCTACCCTACATTTGGAGAATTATCTACCGATACCAACGTATTGGAAACCGGCTCTTACCATTGTTTCAGGGTCGAGGAAGTTACGACCATCAATCACGACAGGGTTGTTCATCAGTTGTGCCATTTTGGCATAATCTAGCTGGCTGAATTGTTGCCATTCGGTTACGAGAACCAAAGCATCACAACCATCGGCGAGTCTTTCAGCATCGGTTTCTACCAAAACGCCAGACAAACCATGACGCATCCCAGTTTGAGAAATAATGGGGTCGTAAGCTTTAACTTTGGCTCCTAAGCGGTTGAGTTGCTCAATTAAGTTGAGTGCGGGTGCATCGCGCAAGTCGTCGGTATCGGGTTTGAAGGTTAAACCAAGCAAGCCGACTGTTTTACCTTTGAGGATTTTTAGAACTTGCTGAAGTTTTTCCAAAGCAATCAAACGCTGACGTTCGTTAACGCTGACGGCTGATTTGAGTAGTTGAGCTTCGTAACCATAATCATCAGCAGTGTGAATCAAAGCGGAAACATCTTTGGGGAAGCAGGAACCACCCCAGCCAATGCCGGCTTGTAAGAATTTGTTACCGATGCGGGAGTCTAAACCAATGCCTTTAGCTACTTGAGTCACATCAGCACCAACGCGATCGCAAATGTTAGCAACTTCGTTAATAAAACTAATCTTGGTAGCCAAGAAAGCATTAGCAGCGTATTTAATCATCTCTGCTGAACTGAGGTCTGTAACTAGTACAGGTACAGGTGGTAAAGATTGGTCAGCAGCAAACTTGCGCTCGACAATGGGGGCATACAGTTCTTGCATCATAGCGACCGCTTTTGAGCTATTGCCGCCTAAAACAATGCGATCGGGGTTAAAGGTATCGTATACTGCTGAACCTTCACGCAAAAACTCTGGGTTGCTGACTACATCAAAATGTGCAGCCAGTTCTGGCAATTTGTCATCGCTAGGCACACCACCTGCTGGTACCAGTGATTTTTGGCGTTCTGCAATGCCATCTAAAACAATCATTCTTACCCAGTCACCAGAACCAATGGGGACTGTAGATTTGTTGACGATGACTTTATAACCGCCATTTAAATTAGCACCAATTCCACGGGCTACAGCTTCAACATAACGGGTATCACTTTCACCAGTGGGTAGAGGTGGTGTACCCACTGCAATAAACAGAATTTCACCGTGGGCGACACCAGCCGCGAGATCGGAGGAAAACTGAATATTGCCTGATTGAATGGCAGATTGCATAATTTCCGAGAGTCCTGGCTCAAAAATTGGTGATTGCCCAGACTTCATCAATTTGACTTTTTCTTCGTTGTTATCGATGCAAACTACATCATGGCCAATGTGAGCCAAGCAAGCACCTGTAACTAAACCAACGTATCCAGTACCAATTACGCAAACACGCATCTTATTAACTCCTCGCTTTCTTGGGGTGATTCTTCAAAAATGAAGTTGTCCATACGACATTTACACGCCGTTGATGAACTAATGATTCAAGTACAAGCTATGAATTCAACCTAGCTTGTACTCTGATTCAGAGCAGTTTGATCCACTGCGGGGAAGCTTAAATCCTAAGTATCACTTTTTAGGCGATCGCGGAAATCCTCTACTGTCAGTTTTAACCCCTCTTGCAGAGGAATGGTAGGTTCCCAATTTAACCAAGTTTTGGCTCTGCTAATATCAGGGCGACGGCGGCGAGGATCATCTGAGGGTAGTGGTTCAAATTTAATCTCGGCATCGGGATTCACCAAATTCTGCACAGCCTGAGCCAATTCCAGGATTGTGTATTCGTCAGGATTACCTAAATTGATGGGGCCAGTAAATTCACAATTCATCAACCGCATCAGTCCTTCTACTAGGTCAGATACGTAACAAAAACTACGTGTTTGTGTACCTTCACCATACACAGTTAAGGGGATACCCCGTAGTGCTTGAACTACCAAGTTGCTGACTACCCGCCCATCATTTTCCAACATCCGTGGCCCGTAGGTGTTAAATATTCGGGCTACGCGAATTTCAACTTTATTTTGTCTGTAGTAGTCAAATGCTAAAGTTTCCGCAATTCTTTTACCTTCGTCGTAACAAGAACGCAAGCCAATGGGATTAACATTACCTCTGTAGTCTTCAGTTTGGGGATGAACTTCTGGATCACCGTAAACTTCGCTAGTCGAAGCTAACAAAAATCTAGCTTTTACACGTTTAGCTAACCCCAACATATTCAGCGTTCCCATAACGTTAGTCTTAACGGTTTTCACTGGGTTGTACTGATAATGTACTGGCGAAGCTGGACAAGCTAAATGATAGATTTGGTCGACTTCTAAACGAATTGGCTCAGTAATATCGTGGCGGATCAACTCAAAGTTTGGGTGTCCCATCCATTTGAAGATATTTCGCTTAGTACCTGTATAAAAATTATCCAAGCAGATTACTTCATGCCCTTGGGGTATTAATCGATCAATGAGATGGGAGCCAATGAAACCAGCGCCGCCCGTCACCAAAATTCTCATAGTTTTCCTGATATTTACAGATACTAGTAGTGGCTGTTTAGCTTGTTTTTAGAATACCCAGCCGAGATACAAAAATGCAGGGCGAACACAGCTAAATTTTAGTAATGTATTTTATGAGTGACTAACTTTGTTATGTATGCAATTTTGTTACATGAATACTTACTTGCTGGACAATTCTTCTAGCAAAATAGCAAACATCACTGAAGGCTTGAGCATTTTTACCGGAGAATTCATGAAATCTTCAACAAAATTTAGCTGCTTGTAAAACCAAAATTATAATCAGTAATAGCTTTTCATCTATCTGAAGTTACAAAATTGCCGACTGCAAGTGATGGATTAGGGAAATGTCTTAAATCATAAAACTCTTGTTAGCAATGGTTTTAGATATGTTTGTGACTTGGGTATTTTCAGAGGCTTTCAGGATGACAATCGAGCAAGTCAGGTGCTTGGCGATTTGAGTCGTTAGATCACTCGTGACCAAGCCGCCAGGGATATAATAGTTACGGACAAAAGGTAATACCACCAAATCATACAATCTGGCTGCCTGTAAAATTGCCTGGGCAATATTTTCATGAGCAATCATTTGAATTTCTGGGGGATTTGGCAGGGCTAATTGGGAGACTAAAACTGTTAGTTGCGATCGCCTAGCGGCAATTTTACTAGAACTGATGCGGCGATCGCATACATTTAAAACTGTGACTTGGGCTTGATTAACCTCGGCCAACGTTTGGGCAAACTTGACAGCAGGCAATACAGGCGAAGTTAAATTTTCTAATGGAACGAGAATGCGCTGAATTTTTTGGGGGGATTCTACCAGACGTGTGACCGCTACCGCACAGTGGGAAGCCCACAATACACTATCAGTCACATTACCAAATAAACGCGATCGCAAACCAGTCCGTTTACCCCAACCCATAACAATTAAACTGGCTTGCTGCTCTCTTGCGGCTCGGCTAATTCCCGCTCCATAAGCATTATCAATCCGCAGTAGTGGTACTGTTTCAATTTTCCAGCCCAAACTCTGCTCAGTGGCTTTGGCTAATAAACGTTCACTTTTTTGCAGAGATGCTTCTAGTTGTGGTGCATCCATCTGCGCCGCAGCCGTGGCAATATGTAACGGGATAATTTTACTTTTTTCTAAGTGGGCTAATAGCGCCGCCATTTCCATTAAGTACTGCTGCGTATGAGGATTATATATTGGTACAACTATGGTGAAAATACTAGGTTTTTTAACGATTTTGGCTTCAGGTAAATTTACTGTGAGTGTTTCTGGCTGGGGTGTAGGTGTTAAAGCCACAGCTAGGTGATCTGTAAGTACAATCCCTAAAATTGATGTGATCAATACTAACGCCACTATGCTGAAAAATACTTCTGTAGAGAGCCAGCCAGCACGATACCCTAAAAAAGTCCCCACTAAGGTAATACTGACTTGGGGTAAGGATATCGACCACATAGTAAACATTTCTTGCCAGTTATAGCGATCGCAAAGTTTTGCTAACAACGCCGCTACAAATTTACTAACAATTACACTAACAAAACCTAACAAAATTAACTCTAAAACTGTAACTCGGTTGCTGCCAGCAGGCAAATTAATCAAAACACCAAGGTTAACAAAAAATACCGGAATAAATAAAACACTACCCAAAAAAGTAATTTTTTCTTTAGTGGGATTGTCACCAACTACTGTATTCACTGCCAAACCTGCTAAAAAGGCTCCAACAATTTTTGCAATTCCCAGTAATTGACAACTGATGAGGGCAATAAATACTGATAGCAAGACAAATAAAAATTTATTACCTTCATCGTCTCCAGAACGACGGAAAAATTCTTGTCCAGCCCAATCACAACCCACCCAAACAATTGTTGTATAAATAATTAACCGACCTAAATATGTGAGGATGTAAGATAAACTGAATGTCTCTGTGGGTTGGCTAGATAAGAAAATTGATAATATCAAAACAGCACCAATATCAGTTAATATCGTTGCTTTAATTGAGGTGCTAACGGCTTGATTATTAACCACTCCCAAGCTGCTGAGAATGGGATGTGCCAAAAGGGTATAAGAACTAAATAAACAGCCGATGAATAGAGATGTATTCGACCCCCAGCCGCATATCTTCCCGACTAAGATTCCCATCAGTAAAGGGATAATCAAAGTGAACCCAGCAAATTTCCAAGCTTGTTTTTGACTATGCTGTAATTGGCGCAAGTCTTGTTCTAAACCTACCAAAAACATCAAATAGATTAAGCCAATGTCAGATAGTAGGTGAATGATGGAGTCATCAGTGTGAACTAAATTCCAACCTGACGGGCCAAGTACAACTCCAGAACCAACTAAACCAACTAACCCTGGTATTCTGAGGCGCTCAAACAAAATGGGTACAGCTAAAATCACCAATAGTAAAATTGCCAAAGGAACGATTGGTTCCTGACCCAGATGGAAGTTAGGTTCTAGCGCCAGAACTGATAAGACTGGTTCCATAGGTAGGACTTCAAGTAGCGACGGTAAAACAACGATCGCTTGTTAGGCGATCGCACAATCAAAACAAATCATTATAAAAGCCACCCTGATAAATGACAAAACAGTTTATTTGAGATTACTTAAGTAATTTTTCATAAAATAACTACCTATGGGTGTATTTGACTCAAAATAAACCGTAAGCGGTCATAATCATCTTTTAACAATACACTCAGCATTCGTCCCGCTTTCACCAGCCATTCTCTGTCAGCTTTGCGTAACTGATAAACATCTCGAATAGCTGCGGCGGTTAAAGACTCAACTGGCGCACCATTTACAGACAATAATGTCCGTAAAAAATCTAATTCTTCTGTAAATTTAATAATTGCTTCCGCTTCGCAGCGATAAACCGCTTGGTGAATTTGCGGTGGGCGCGGTGGTAAATACTGATATATCCGGGGAGTTGCTGCGGAATTTTGGGTAGGCGGTGAAAAACCAACAATCGCCGCCCGAAATTCCGTTTTGAGCATAGCAAATATCTGGGGTTGTTCTTCTCGTAATTCCTGCAATGACAAACCCATCGCCACAGCCCGGTGCACAGAATCTATCGGCATAGTTGTGGCATAAGAAACCACAGCATAAACTTGATTTCCAGACTCTTCATCTACAGCACAAACCCAACTACCAAAAGGTGGCATAGCCGGAAAGCTTAAATCCTCTGGTTCCAAGCATTGTGCCAGAAATTCAGTAGTATTAGTCTCAATCACCTCCGCAATGTGGCTGGGGTGGCGATCGCTTGTCGCAAATTGTGGTAGAGGAAGACGCATGATAGTGCTGAGTGCTGAGTGCTGAGTAAAAAGTCAATAGTCCAAGGCTTGTTGACTATTGACTAAAAGCTTATTTTGCTTTTTTGCGTCCTGCTGTGGTGTCTACAGGTTCCAACTCTGACAGGCGAAAGGTAATTAATTTATCCCAATTGCCACCTTCAAACAATACAGCTACCTTGCCATCACTTACCCGTTGTACGAGTCCTTCATAGCGATAGTAGGTATCTGCGGGATTTTTAACACGAACAGTTGCTCCAGGCAGAATCATGATGTTTACCCTCGCTGGTTTACTGTTAATAGCTTAATACTTGTCCTTTGTCATTGGTCATTTGTCCTTTGCATTCCAACTATTGACTCATGACCAATGACTCATAAATAATACTTCTGCTTTTGTCGGAAGTTTGCCACCGATTCTACTATTCCTAAAGCGATGAAATTAGTCAGCATTGCAGAACGTCCATAACTCATCCACGGTAGGGGAATCCCAGCGACAGGTGCTAAACCAACAGTCATCCCCACATTTACAATCAGCTGAAATACAATCATCGACAACACACCAATTGCCAATAAGGAACCAAAGTTATCTTTGGCGGTTTGGGCTACGTGCAGCAACCGGAAGCAAATCAAGCAAAAGACAAACAGTACTACTAAACAACCCACAAACCCAAATTCTTCACCCACGGCAGAGAAAATAAAGTCTGTATGCTGTTCCGGGACGAAATTAAGTTGAGTCATCGGCCCTTTAAACAAGCCCCATCCCCAAATTTCACCCGCACCAATGGCAATCCGTGATTGAATCAGGTGATAGCCTGCGCCCAAAGGATCATGATCGGGATTAATAAATACGGTGAGGCGGTCTTTTTGATACTCTTTTAAAACATGATTCCAAGCAAAAACACCGAGTTCACCACCGCAAATATTCAAAATCCAAGAGCCAAGCGCACCCAGACCAAATCTTCGCCAAGGAAGTGTTTGCCAGCCTACAATTGCCATTGCAAATGACCAAACTACCCCTAAAGGCCCTAAAGCTAATTCTTTAAATAAGATAATTGGCTCCGATAAAGGCCAGTAAATACTAAACAAAATTGCGGAAATGACTGGAGAAATGAACAAGATCAGCCAGCCAGGATTGGCATTAGCCCAATACAACATCCCTAAAACGATCGCTCCAAATACCAAGGATGTCGCCAAATCTGGTTGTAAAAAGATTAATGCCCAAGGAACGGCAGTAATCGCCAAGGCGCGAAAGACGTTATCTAGGGAAGAAGCTGTCCGCTTGTGTAATAAGGCGGCGAGGGTAATAATAATGCCGATTTTGGCAAATTCCGATGGTTGGACATTAAAACCCGCGACGCTAATCCAGCGTTGTGCGCCTTTCGCACTCGTACCAGCCACCATCACCGCAATCAAACTCAAGTTAGTCAGACCATAAGTAATCCAATGCCACTGGAGTAGATTTTCGTAGCGGATGCGGGCTAAAAACAACGCGATAAAAGAGCCAATTCCCGCTACCAACCAATGCCACCACCAATCTGTAACAGGCTGTTTGAGTTCTGTACTAAGAATCATCAGACCGCCAAACATACTGGCTGCCACAGGTAAAAAAAATAATAACCAATCTACTTGTTGCCAAGGTTTAACCCAAGACTTCCAGCGAACTTTGGGAAGCGAACGTTTTAACAACATTGTTGTGATTTTAGAATTTAATTTGGAGAGTTAAATTTACTGAGTAAAAGAATTTAGGAGACAGTAAGTAAAATTCAGGAGGAGTTGACAAACCTGTGAATTTATTTCACAAACCAAAATACTTTTTCACTATAATTCCGCATACTTAAACAATGAGAAATTCTGACTTCTGAATTTTAACTTCTAAATTCTCAATTCATAATCTGTATTCCTAGGCAATTGCCCAGGAATCAGACAAAATTAAAAATTTATGCCGTCAGTGCAGCAACTGATACTTTACCGGCGATAGTCAGGGCGATCGCTTTTAAGGCTTTAGCCGAAGCCGAATCTGGTTGAGACACCACAATCGGCACACCACTGTCACCACCAACTCTAGTGGAAATTTCCAAGGGGACGCAGCCCAATAAAGGCACTCCCAATTCTGTAGCAGTTTTTTCACCACCACCAGAACCGAAAATATCGTACTGTTTATCTGGCATATCCGGGGGAATAAAGTAACTCATGTTTTCTACTATTCCCAAAACAGGGACGTTCATTTGCTGAAACATCCGTAATCCTTTCCGAGCATCTAATAAAGCGACGGTTTGTGGTGTAGTCACAATTACAGATCCCGCCATTGGTACAGCTTGGGCTAAAGTTAACTGAGCATCACCCGTTCCCGGCGGCATATCCACAATTAAATAATCTAGTTCGCCCCATTCCACTTGATAAAGAAACTGGCGAATCACACCATTCAGCATCGGCCCCCGCCAAATTACCGGCTGGTCTTTGTCAATCAAAAAGCCCATTGAGACTAATTTGACTCCATGATTAAAGGCGGGTTCTAACACTTCACCTTTGTCTGTGGAACGGACGGTAATTTGAGCATCTCCTAGCCCCAACATGGTGGGATCGTTGGGGCCGTAAATATCAGCATCCAGCAAACCAACTTTCGCCCCTGTTTGGGCAAGGGCGACGGCGACATTTACTGCCACTGTGCTTTTACCGACACCACCTTTACCACTGGAAACTGCCAAAATATTTTTGATCCCAGGAACCCCATTGCGATCGGGGACATTTTTTTGCTGGGGTGTTTCGGCTGTGACTTCTACCTTGACTTCCGTCACGCCTGGGAGTTTTTTAACAGCTTTTTCACAATCTTCGACAATAAATTCACGCAAAGGACAGGCTGGTGTGGTCAAAACCAAAGTAAAGCTCACCTTGCCACCGTCAATGTTAACGTTGCGAATCATATTCAGTTCTACCAGACTCTTACGGAGTTCTGGGTCTTGCACAGGCCGCAATACTTCTAAGACAGAACGGGAATCAAGGACATCGTACATAGTGTTTTCAGCATTACCGCCGTAAAAAATTTAAGAAATTTTTATTCTTACCTAATAGAATCTTAACTTTGTTGGGGAGTGGGGAATAGGGAGTGGGGAGTAGGAGTCAAAGATGAAAAAATAATTTTCGCCGTACCAAATTTCGGCTTTGGCTTCTAACCTCCAACCCCTACTCCCAACTCACCACTCCCCACTCCCTCATTTCTAAAAATCAAAACAACCATCATTCAAAGGTTTTTTCTTACTAGATACCGCTTGCACTGCGGCATTTTCTACGGCTTCAACTAAAGAACGTGCCACCCGATCAGCATAGGGGCGAGAAAATGACCAAATCAGGGGAGATAGCCAGCCTTTGAGGGTGACAGAATAAGACAAACAAGTTCCACACACCGTAGATTCCACTTGATAAGTAATTCTCTCTTCCACGCCAGGAATTGCCAGCACTCTCACACTCAACAGTTCTCTGGGATTGACCCGTTCTACAAAGATGCGGATAGGAAAGGGCGAAACGCGAGTGACTGCTTGGTAAATTAATCCGGGTTTGGGGACTAATCCGTAGGGGACATTCGTACTTTTGAGTAGGGGATGCCAGGATACATCGGTTAAGTCAACTACTTTTTGCCACAGTTCATCTACAGAAGCGTCACTAATCTCTCGATACGTCCTGACTAAAGACGCACAAAAGCGCCGACGTTTGCGGTGGATGAATTTTGATAACCAACCTCGCATTTGCCTTATCCTCCTCGCTACAGACTTGCTGGTAACTCTGGTCTGGTGAGCAATCATAATTGCCCTGACTTAACATTTCTCAATATTGGTTGCGGCATAGCAAGTACCAATTAGTCACAGATGATAACAAGGTTGCTAAGGCTGGAAACCGAGGCTTGCAGGGCATCACCATCATCAGTACGGCATATACTAACTTGCCAGAAGTTGAGCTAACACCAGAATGTTCCCATCAAGAAGTACAAAAAAAACTGAGTCAATATACAAGCCTATACGCATTTGAGGGAAAATAACTCTAGTCATACACATCAATCGTTTAAAAGTGTGACAACTAAGAAAAAAGTAGTTTGAGTAAGTCGAGCTAAAAAAACAGTTCTTATTGTCTACCAATTTTTAACGGAAAATTTCTGGGTTTTTGGCAATTGTAATTAAGGTTCGGGAATCTCTATGTTGACTAATTCGCACACCCCAACAGTAAAAGCAGCCTCATCCAAGTTCTTGCCGCCAACGGATGCTAAGGCGAGGGTGAGTCAGTTTATGAAACAGCTGCAAGACGAAATTACCCAAGCGTTGACCGAGTTAGATGGTGTGGGTAAGTTTCAAGAAGATGCTTGGGAACGTCCAGAGGGTGGTGGTGGGCGATCGCGTGTACTGCGTGAGGGCAGAATTTTTGAACAAGCAGGTGTAAATTTTTCTGAAGTTTGGGGTTCTCACCTGCCGCCCTCGATTTTAGCCCAACGTCCAGAAGCGGAAGGACACCAATTTTATGCTACAGGTACTTCTTTGGTGTTACATCCACGCAACCCTTATGTCCCCACAGTTCACTTAAACTACCGTTATTTTGAAGCTGGCCCCGTTTGGTGGTTTGGTGGTGGTGCTGACTTAACACCTTATTACCCCTTCGCCGAAGATGCAGCCCATTTCCACAAAACTGTGAAACAGGCTTGTGACGAACACCACGCCGAATATTACCCAGTATTTAAGCTGTGGTGTGATGAGTATTTTTATCTCAAACATCGCAACGAGACACGGGGTGTTGGCGGTTTGTTCTTTGATTATCAAGATGGTCAAGGTACTTTATATCGCGGCCCCAACCCCCAAGGCCCAGCAGCAAATTACAGCGACCAAGTAGGAGTAGTAGGGCAACGGACTTGGGAAGATTTATTTGCTTTTATCAATAGCAGTGGGCGAGCTTTTTTACCAGCTTACGTACCAATTGTAGAACGGCGACATGAAATAGAATATGGCGATCGCGAGCGCAACTTCCAACTCTACCGACGCGGCCGCTACGTGGAATTTAACTTGGTTTACGACCGTGGCACCATTTTTGGACTCCAAACCAACGGCCGCACCGAATCCATTCTCATGTCCTTACCGCCCTTAGTACGCTGGGAATATGGTTATCAGCCAGAACCCAATTCCCCCGAAGCCGAATTGTATAATACTTTCCTCAAGCCGCAAGATTGGATCAATTGGACAGCAACCCCCTAAGATCACATACAATATAATCCCCCCAAGTGAAATTTATCTGCCGAGAAAGTTCAGTATTGGGTGCGTTGTATAGGAATATAAAATTTTGCATATTCGTTACTTGGCACTCAGAGCTTTCAACTCAGCACTTTCATTAGTACTCAGCACTTTTTTAGTGAGTTACACTACTAAAGGTAAGCACCTAGTAAATAGGTGACTATTTTAGCTATAACTTGTTTATCTCAAGTGTCAGCACTGGATAGTCCTCTTAAGCGGTGAGTCAACTAATTTACCAAGTTTCTGTCAAGCTTTCGTGCCTCCGAAAGTCAGAATTACCAAAAAAGTAAGTTGTTTGACTCACCAATCTCAGGCTCAATCCAGCAATAGTCAATTTGAAAATGAGTGCCACGGGGATTTTTAGTGATAAAAATAGATCAAACAACCTATACCACCCAGGACGGTAACACCGTCATAGTTTTAGCACCAGCTGGTCGTCTGGATATCACCACAGCTTGGCAGTTTCGCTTAAAGTTGCAGGAATGTATTTCTAAGTTGAGTCGCCATGTAGTGGTGAATCTTGGGCAAGTAAATTTTATTGATAGTTCTGGCCTCACCTCTTTGGTAGCTGGGATGCGCGATGCGGATAAAGTCAAAGGCAGTTTCCGCATTTGCAACGTACACCCAGAAGCCAAACTCGTGTTTGAAGTTACGATGATGGACACAGTATTTGAAATTTTTGAAACAGAAGAGGAAGCCTTAGAAGGTGTTCCTCGGAGTATTGCCAGTTAATTAAGTGCTGAGTATGAATAACGGCACTAACAACCTGTGAGAAAACTGCTCAAGGCTAACAGTTAGGCTTTTTACTCAGCACTCAGCACCATCAAGAGAATACTGTTCCCGTTTAGTGTAGCGATAAGGCCCTAAAATCGCTCCCCAAGTTGCTTTGCCAGTTTCCGAGTCAATGCCTTTGTCGTAGCTGTAAAATTCTGCTGCTGTAGCTGCAAACCCCAAGGAAACTTGTACATTGTTGCCTTGATAATTAAAACAGCAACGAGTCTCGGTTGGTTGCGTAGCGACAAACTTATAGTTTTTGGGAGTTAATTCTTCCTGGGTCAGTGTCAACACACACCCTGGTAATAAATCTAATTGTTCGATTGTGAGTGTCTTGAGTAAAGCAGGATTACGACCTGCGCCACTTAAGGCACTTGGATCTTTAAGCATATAGTACTGGACTTGCAAAGGTGCATCCCAATTTTTCCCTGCCATTAACCGCATAATTCGCTGGCGATAAGGGCGGTCTAAGTTGACAATATTCGCTTGTTCGGCAAACAAGGTAATGCTGTCTTGAGTGAATAAGTTTACAGGTCTTTGCCACATCCGTAAATGGACATACCAAGCAGGTTCGGCTAAAGCTTGTTCTCGATTGTCAAATTCTCCAGCTATATAATTACCCAGAGTCATGAGAAGCGGTGAAAGGCTCATAAGTTGAGATGCACAATTCAAAATATTTGGATCAAAAATAATTCGGGAAGCAGAATAAATTCAGTAGGAAACTCAAAGCCATCACTGAGGGTATACCGCGAAATAAGCAATTCTCCCTCTGGCTCAAACTGAGTTATTAATTCGCCAATCTGAAAGAATTTGGTGTAAATTCTGCGTTGATCACGTTGATTTCCCTTATGCTACCAAATTAACCAAAGATTCTGATGAGAAAGCCGAACTTGGCAAAGTAGCCTTTAAGGGAGACAATAAAATAACTTCGCCCTTAACATTCTTAATATTTTTTTTGTGAATAACGTCCGTACTGTCTCTGATACCAAGAGAACTTTCTACTCCTTACATACCCGCCCTATCAACACAATCTATCGTCGGGTAGTAGAAGAGTTGATGGTGGAAATGCACCTGCTATCAGTAAATGTTGATTTTAGTTACAATCCAATTTATGCCTTGGGCGTTGTCACAACCTTTGACCGCTTTATGCAAGGCTATCAACCAGAAAGGGACAAAGAATCAATTTTTCAGGCTATCTGTCAAGCTGTAGAGCAAGACTCACAGCGATATAGACAGGATGCTGAAAGGTTGCAAGCTTTGGCGAAAGGTTTCGCAGTCAATGATTTAATTGCTTGGTTGAGTCAGGCTAATCATTCAGACCGTGATCCTGATTTACAATCACAATTGCAAGCGATCGCTAACAATTCTCAGTTTAAGTACAATCGCTTGTTTGCCATTGGTCTATTTTCCTTACTAGAACAATCAGATCCAGACTTGGTAAAAGATGACAAGCAACGCAATGACGCAATCAAAACAATTGCGGCTGGGTTGCATTTATCGGAAGACAAACTCAACAAAGATTTGGAGTTATATCGCGCTAATCTAGAGAAAATGTCGCAAGCACTAGCAGTAATGGCAGATATGCTCTTAGCTGACCGCAAAAAACGTGAACAGCGTCAACAGACTGCACCAGCTACTCCCCCTAGTGCTAACGAATAGCTAACATTGTTAGAGATGATTTATTAAGTAAACCTTAAATTCTAGGGTGCTTTATAGTAATGCTGAACGCACCAATAAAGATGGTGCGTTACGGCTCATTCTCACTTTTCTAATACCAAATTAAAAAATGATTGCGACAAATGGATGGCTCAAAAGCTTACCAATCAACCCTTACCCAATCCAAAATCTAAAATCTAAAATCCAAAATGGTATAAGTTCCAATATCCTTGTATAGCCGTAACACACCCTACTTAATATTTACTTTATAAATAGCCTATTAACAGCACTCTTCTGAATCCTGAATAATTGATTCAGACACTTTTTTTCAATCTTTGGGAGGGAAAGAAATTTTGTTACCCTCTGGAGTGCTAATTACCTTTCCTCCCAACGCCTCAATTTCGCTTATGACTCTTTTACGAGTTTTTTCATCTACTCCATTATTTAATATCATTGCCCAGGTAGTAATTCTGGCGTACCTGCTATCAGGATTTTGGCTCAAAAATAAAGCAGTTTGATAAGAATTTTGAGTTATATATTTACTTTCTGGATCGGAATAGTTATTTGCCCAATTAGCTGCCATAATGAAAGAATTTTGTGAGGCCTGATAATTTCCTAAAAATAATAATTCATCAATACCTTTATAACGCCATATATAGTAAGATTTTTCTGGAACTTGGGGAGTCATACTACGTAAACCCTCTTCCATTAATTTAATCGAGCGTTCTGGCATAGCAGCATACAAAGAAGTGCTAGTAGAAAGCCCGACATAAGCTCCTAAAAATCTTGGGTCATGTTTAATAATAATATCAAAATATTTTGGGCTAAGACTGTAACCTGTTTTTTCGCGTACTTCATCATCACCAAAGTACTGTAAGAAATTGAGATAAACCCAATTAGCTATCAAGTTGTCATAACCAAAACTAGGTATCTCTTTTAATAAATTTAACCGGAGATGTTCAGCTTTGATATCTTTTTGTAAAACCTCTAACGAAATATCTTGTTTGTTAGTTAATAGTAATTGTAATCGAGGGAATTGCAGGGCGCTAATTCCTAATAAGCTAAAACAGAATATTAAAGGTGTAATTAAAGCTTGATATGATAAACGCAGCATAGATAACCTGACAGTATATTTTTGTCACTGGAAGCATAATATTTCCGTAAGTAATACTGTAACCCAGATTGTTGCGTTGGGCGATCGCAACCCAAATTATCATATTCCGTAAAATGCGATCGCGTTTCCAAGTAATCAATGCCTGCTCAATTGCATTCTGTTGTTCATCCGTAGTCAAATGTTGTGGTACTTGGATGTAAAAGCGGCTTTTGCAAGTAATCATTACCGAACAAACCAGAGGTTGCTAACAATAAGACAAACTCAAACCCGTTTATTATGTTACATATATCGTGTCAGTTGAACACGGTAACGGTCTTTTTTAGTAATCGCCACGTCGCCCACTTCTAAACGCCCTTTACCGCGAATAGCAACTAAATCACCAGATTTGACTTGAAAACTAGCTTGGGTAATTTCCTTCCAGTTAACGCGCACATCGCCACCATCGATTAAATCTACCATTTTGCTGCGAGACATGCCAAAACCAGCACTGGCGATCGCATCTAATCTTAAAGAAGCTTCTACAGTTGTTAATTCTTTTTTCTTGGGTTCCCGAATTTTTAACTCGCTAATGTCAATTGGTTGGGTTTTTACGGGAACTGAGCGTACTTGTTGCAGATTCATCTCTAAAAATTCTGCCATTTCCGGCACAACGATTACCTGCGCTCCTCGCTCGCCTAAAACAATAATGTCTCCTGTCTTCTCCCGCACAATTCCGGTTCCCAACATTGCACCTAAAAAATCACGGTGACTGGCGGTATCGAATAAAAAATTACCCGCAATTTCTAAAGCCACAATAGCCACTTGTGATTGATCTAAGGGAATTTCTCCACGAGCGATCGCAATTCGTTGGCGTTCAGCTTGGGGATATCCACCCCAAGCCAATAACTGCACTTCAGTTAATCGATTAAAAACCCGTTGAATTTCTGCTAATTCTGGCGGAGACAAAAAATCCGTCAACACCACTTCCCAAGTTTTGATCGCCTGTTCCGCCTGATCAATCACACGCGCAACAGTATCTCGATTTTCTACACCCTTTAAAAGTTCTTCTCGTGGCAACATTATTAAAAGTCAATTGTCAATGGTCTTTGGTTAAGCTTACACCCGTTTCTCACACCTACACCCCTGCACCCTTCCACCCCTGTTTCGCCTTATTTAGCGTCAGCGTAACCTTGAATATTTTCTGGCTCAAACTGACGTAGTATTCTGGTGGCTTGGCGAGTCAGAGTTTCCGAACCCTGAACCACGATTAAATACTTACCAGCATCCAAGCGGTTGCGATAAGGTAGCGCATCTCCACTACCTGTAATCAAACCTACTCCACCACCAACAAACACAGCACCCATAGCGCCACTACCAGCCCCCAGTAATCCCCCAACAACGTGATTACCAATTTCACCAGCCCAAGCAAAGGTATTTAACCCAGTAATGAAACTGAAGGTAAAACCAGCAAAAAAACCAAACGGTACTAACCAAAATGTCATCAGTTTTGCTTGCTTCTTAGCTTGCTCTTTGGGATCAATCAAACCAAACTCGTCAGCAGTTTTATATCCCCTACCTAAGATTGTGCTATTGATGCTGTCTTTTTCTAGTGCTAAATAAGCAGCTTCAGCTTGGATACGGTCTGGTAATACAGCAACAAGGTAATTCATTGATCTAACAACAGTTTCCTGAAAGAAGTTCGCCTTAATTAACAGGGTATCAGGAAAAAAGTGCTGAGTGCTGAGTCTGGAGTGCTGAGTCTGAAGTGCTGAGTGCTGAGTAAAATTTCTCCCCCTGCTCCCTGTCTGCCTTCTGCCTTGGTCGCCGAGCGTTCGCGCAGCGTCTCCGACAGGAGAAGTCGAGGTGCTACTCCCCACTCCCTACTTCCAACTTAATCCTATCCAGTGGTTCACAAAAATTGTTCACACCTTGCTTGAGGACGTAGATTAAAACTGGTGTCGCCAAAATTTTAGGGAAGGTAGGCATTGTTTTGAGATGTGCCATCATCCCTAAAATCGAGCTATTTAACAATTCTTCTCTAAATTCTGATTCACAAATTACCGCCCGCCACTTTTTCGCCAAAGCATCCAACCATTCAGAATTTGCTTGTTCTGGTTCTTGTCCGGCTTTGATAGCGAGTGTCATAGCTGCATCTTCTAAATCTCCTTCACAGTCTTCAATCAAATCCAGTGCTTCCATAGCTACAGGATCATCTGCTAACTGAGAACGAAATAAGGCAATTTCTTGAGATGTCACTTGAGTCATGAGTAGTCTGTAGTCAATAGTCCATAGTCAATAGTCTAGAGTCAATAGTCAAGAGTTAAAAATTTCAACTCCAGCGATATAACAGTAGTCCAGGTGGTTAAGACATCAGTGAACAATCAAACTTATGACAGTCAAAGACTTTTAACTCTATCACCTGTAACCTGCTATCACTATTGACCATTGACTACTGACTAATTAACGAAATGACCTAATAGTAACTGCACGCTGTAATCGAGCTAAAGCCCGGTTGTAATTTAAGATAGCGGTGACTCGATTACCTTCTGCTCTTGTTAAGTCAGTTTCGGAGTTAATTACATCAGTTTGTGTACCCACCCCAGCTTGGAAGCGTAACCGCGCCAGACGTAGAGCTTCTCTGGCTTGTTCTAAGGCTGTGTTAGCGGTTTGCACGTTGTCTAAATTAGACCGTTGGGTAGAAAAAGCCTGTTCTACTTGGAAGCGGATTTGGTTACGCTGCTCGGCAAAGTTGGTTTCTGCGATCGCAATATTGGTTTTGGCTTGAGATGCTCTAGCCCGTGCTGCACCACCATCAAACAAGTTCCAACTTGCTCTCACCCCAACAGAATAACCATCAGTAATGCTGACACTATCGTCAAACTGATCCAACAAGTTGTAGTTAGCAATAAAACTCAATTGTGGTAAATTCGCTGCTAAGGCTTGTCGGCGCTGTTGTTCGCTAATTTTCCGTTGTGCCAACTGCTGTTGTAGTTCTGGACGGTTTTGAAAGGCCAAAACAATACTTTCTTCTAATGACCGATTCCACAAACCAGCTAACTGCACTGTATCTGCCGCACTAATAGTAATATCTTGTGGCAAACTCAGGGTAGTGACTAACTGTCGTCGGGCTATTAGCTGATTGGAAATTGCATTAGTTAAGTCTTGTTGAGCATTGGCTAAGTTAACTTGCGATCGCAAAACATCAAAGCGAGTCCCAACACCCGCACGCTCTAAGGCTTCCGCATCACGCAAACTCGCTTGAGCATTTTCTACTGCTGACTGGTTAATCCGTACTTGCTCATCGGCTTCTTGCAAGTCGTAATACTGGGTAGTCACATTCAGGCGAATTTCCTCAGACTGACGTTCCACATCCAATTCATTGAAACGTACCTGTTCCTCAGCTTCTTTAATCGCCGCTTGCCGTCTTCCCGAAGTATAAATGTTATACGTCAACTGCGCCTGACCATTGAAACCAGTGCTAGGTTCATCACTGTTAGAACTTAACCCGGCTCGACCATTTAACGTATCTTGTAGCTGACTAGAAGCCGACTGACTGCGAGTAATATCCGCATTCAAATCCAAAGTTGGATACAAAGCAGCTTGGGCTTCCCGTAAAGCTCCTCGACTACGTTCTAACTGCAATACCGATATCTGTAGTTCTCGATTATTCCGTCGCGCTACCGCCAAAGCCTGTTCTAAAGAAATTGGTTGATTACCTTGAACAGTCACTTCCTCGGCTTTTGTCGGAAATTGCAGAGGATTAGCCGTCGGAATCAAGTTTTCTGGAACTTGGACAGCATCAGTAGCAGCTGGACTAGCATTACTGGGCTGGGGAGCATTAGCAGGTTCTACAACAGGCGTTGGACTAGTATTGCTGGGCTGGGGAGCATTGGCAGGTTCTACAACAGGAGTTGGAGTAGCTGTTGGTGCTGTCTCCACTGGCGTAGCACCAGAATCACTAGTACTCGGCACAGTTGTCGCGTCTGGCGCTGCTTCCGTCGGTTCTGGTGCAACTGTATTGTTTTGTGCCGTTAGCTCTCCAGTTAATTTTTGCTGCTCACAACCTCTAGAGTACAAAGATAGCGCCGTCGATATCCCGATTTGTTGTGAGCAACTGCGTGCTGCTAACAATTGCGCCGCCCCTGCACCCTTAAATACCGTTGGTTGGGCTATGGGCAACTGAGTTTTTAAATTTGGCTGTGACGCTGCGGACTGTTGAATCGAAGATAAGAAAACAGGTTTTTTTTGAATAGCAGAAACTGGGAAAGTAGCAGAATTGACAGATGTATGATTAAACTTCTCTCTCGCCGCAGTCGCTGATTTTTTGGGTTTTTGAATTCTGCGTGCATTACGCGGCTCTGACTTTGGAGAAAAATTCAAAGTCGGTGTCGAATTGGCAAAACCAACTGGATGTTTCTGAGGTATTTGTGCCAGTGTCATACCAGTATTTTCTGTGGATGTGCCTGGGTGACTTTGACTATTTAAAGTAGGCACATTCAAGGCAGTAGACTCAGAATTAGAGCCTGCATCTGGAAACATCTGGTTTGCAGTTTTAGGCAGTTGAGTGTTATCTGCTACTATGTTATGACTTTCAGTTAAAGTCACAACACTAGGCGCAGGTTTTTGTTGTACGTTACTTACTTTTACTGTGTTAGCCAAGGCGGGTTGGGCTGTTAATACCGCCATTGTTACGCCAGGTAAGAAAGTATGAAATAATTGCTGTCTGTTATGAAAT
This sequence comes from Aulosira sp. FACHB-615, assembly GCF_014698045.1. Classification (GTDB taxonomy): domain Bacteria; phylum Cyanobacteriota; class Cyanobacteriia; order Cyanobacteriales; family Nostocaceae; genus Nostoc_B. Next base: position 344,020 of record NZ_JACJSE010000002.1, on the reverse strand, counting down.
AATTGCTGTCCTTTCACCGCATCCCCTCACACGAAAATCAATCTAGCGGCAGAAACCTTTTCTTCACCACAGAATATAGCACGATACTAAATTGAAGAAGGGATATAGCACGATACCAAATTTAGGAATCGGTACTCCTTTTGTCTTCAAAACTTCTGACTATGCGAGAAAGTTCTGCCTTTTCGTCGATGCTAACGCGGGTAGGCGCACCACTCACAATCCGTTCATAATTCCTGAAAGAATCTTTAATTTCTGGGCCGTCAGCCGTAATATTATACTCACGAATTCCCTTATCGTGCCAGGAACCTCGCATTTTAAACACGTTAATTGCCCGCGACATTTCCCCACGAATTTCTACGTACTGCAACATCAAAATTGTGTCAGTAATTGTAGAAATATGTGAGTCAGTAATAGAATGAGAACCCATAAATTGGTCAGTTGTATTGGTAAAAAAGCCAGTGATTTCTTCTTGTTTGGCATAACCAGTTACGCCAATCACAAACTGACGAAAAGCGTTATTACTTACACCTCTGGCTAAAGCTGAAAGTGAATCAATGGCTATTCTTGCTGGTTTAAAGTTAGCAATTTCTGACTTAATAATTTGCAAGTGATCTTCTAAACCAGTTGATTCGGGATAAGTACAAATGATTTTGAGTAACCCCTGATGTTCTAATTCTTCAAAATCAATTCCCCAAGAAGAAGCATTCCGTGAAAGTTGAGCGCGTGATTCTTCGTAAGCAAATAAAATGGCACGTTCACCATTCACACAACCATCTTGTAAAAATTTACTTACAAGTAATGTTTTCCCAGTACCGGTTGCTCCGGTGGCTAAAATAATCGAATCTTTAAAGAAACCACCACCACACATTTCATCCAGTGTTTTGACACCAGAGGAAACGCGGACATTAGAAGACCTTTGAGTTAAGCGCATTGCGCCCAGAGGAAAGATGTTGACTCCAGCATTAGTAATGGTAAAAGGATACTCACCTTTCATGTGGGTTGTACCCCGTAACTTGAGAATTTCCGTCGTCCGTCGCCGACGTTCTCCTTCTAGTACATTCCGCACAATTACCACGTTATCCGAAACAAATTCCTCAACTCCAAAAGAAGCCACAGGGCCATATTCTTCACTTCGTTCTGTGGTAATGATGGTAGTAACATTCAACTGTTTCAGCCGAGCTACCAAGCGGAAAATTTCGCGTCTGACGACTCCCACTGCTTCGTATTGTTGAAATACGGCGGTAATCGAATCAATAGACACACGTTTGGCTTTATATTTCCGAATAGCATATTGTAGTCGCTCAATTAATGCCGAAAGGTCAAAATTACCGACAATATCTTGACCTTCAGGATCTGGTGAGGCATCGAGAATGAATAACTTACCTTCATCCATTAAGCGTTGTAAGTTCCAACCAAAAATATGAGCATTTTTGATAATGTCGCTAGGCGATTCTTCAAAGGTGACAAATACACCAGGCTCATCAAAATAAGTAATGCCGTTATATAAAAACTGAAGGGATAATAAGGTTTTACCTGTACCAGAGGTGCCACTAACCAAGGTAGTTCTACCGACTGGTAAACCACCATGACTAATATCGTCAAACCCCTCGATCATTGTCCGAATTTTTTCTACACCACCAATTGGTGTCGGGTTCTGCTCTTTTTGCTCGTTTTCACTCATTGCTTGATCATAAATAGGGCTTTTAACCCAGTTTTTCTCTTACTAAAGGTACTAATTTGTCTGCAAAAAAAATTAGATTAAAGGTTTTGGGATTCTTCCCAGTCTTCTTCACTTAGTTCTTCATACAATAAATCTAATCCAATTAACACTCTTTCTCGATCTGAAAGATCACCAATAATTTTCCGCACTGGAGGCGGCAAAATTTTTGATAATGTTGGTGTCGCTAAGATTTTATCTTCTTCAGCTAGTTGGGGATTTTTCATTACATCAATGACTTTGAGTGCATAAACACCTTGGAATTCTTGCTCTAATATGTTCTTTAGTGTTTTTAATGCCCGGACTGAGTTAGGGGTGTTCCCAGCGACATAAAGTTTGAGAACATAAGTTTTTCTGGCTTTATTCATAAAAAGATGAACTTAAACATAAAAACTAAAATCTAAGTTTAGTGATTTTAGAGAAATACATAGTTTTTGGTGTTGATGACTGTTGCTGATATGTTTAATGACCTATTTAGAAATTGCACATCTATAAGCTTCACATAGGTGAGCCAAGATATCTATGAGAGTCAAACGGTAATCTAGTAATGTCTCATCACTCCTTCCTTCTAATTTTAGCTGTTTAGAAAACTCGTCAATGAGTTCCATGTGAATTTCGATGATTTGAGGCACAGGAATATTAGCACAAAATACTGTATTGATGAATTTATCGATTTTTTCTTTCAAGGTTTTGTCTGTAGTAAAGTAATCTATAAGAATCTGGCGATAATCAGATTTAATTTGTTGTAATAATACCTGCTGATCCACTTGAGTCATTTGCTGAAAAACCTGTTGTGGTTTTTGCTGCTGGCACGCAAACACGTAAAAATATTTGTCTATAAAATTTTGATTAAGATTCGCTGGCAACCAATTTAGTAAGGAGTAAAGTCTAGCTGTGGTGGCAGACACAAGAGCAGATGTGCTAAATTGAGCGGAACTATGCCCAAAAGAGTACTCACGGCTTGGGTTAAATGGTGGTTTTGTACCTAGTTGAACTAGGTTATCTAAAATTTTTTTAACATTTGGTTGGAAAAATAGTATAGGTAGTAGCATTTATATATTTAAACATCTTGCTGAATCACTCCAACCAGAGTTGGTTAAGTTGAACAAAGTTTGAGAGAAACTTGAGAGAATCTGACTAATAATTTAGTTAAGTTGTTAGTCAATTCTTAATTACCGCTCTAGATAAACCAATTTCTATAGTGGCTCAACGACTACAGAAAACAAGTAAGCAGGAAGATGAGGTGTTCGTTATAGAGGGTACATTAGTTGATTGAGATTCGCATATTATGTATATCCATCAGAATGTAGATTTTTTGATTTCACCCCTTGATAGGATACTTAAACTAACTTAAAGTAGGCTTGCATTCTAAATCATTATAATTCCTCAAGGTTCTAAAGCGAGTCTTGAGAGCCATAATTGTTTTAGCTGTCACTCTTGATCAAACGTGACAACACTAGTAAAACACTTTTAGGTTATTTCCCCAAAGTTATAAAGTGGCAAAGGCAAAGTCAACCAGCAAGGCAGGGCTGGAACAATTAAATTTACCACGGCAATGGTCTTAAGGCTCAAACAAGAATTGGGGAAATGAGTTTGTTGATGAGGATGTTATTGTCAGCGCGAACATGATTTATCCGATCGCCAATGCTCAAGCTCAACGCTGCTAGAGGAAGAATTAACCCCAAAGCCTTATGTCAATGCTACAGTACCCGCTTTATAACTTTCTAGCAACCGTACCTAAATGTGGTGAAACAAGTACGTTAGTAGCGGCTTTAGAAGTTTTTGAGCAAGAACAGTGCGATCGCTTAGTAGTAGTTAATCAACTGCAAGAACCAATAGGGTTGTTAAACTCCGTCCAGTTAAGCCAAAAACTGCTGCTCGAATCCCCAGAAGAACAATATTTGGATTTACTGCAACAGCCCTTAACCCTGTGGAAGCACAGCATTTTTGAGCCATTACAAATATTCGCAGCCAGCGATCGCGTTGAGCAATTTGTACAGTTTTTGCGATACTATTCCGCCCCATCTAGCCATAATGTGAACTGCACATTGGTTGATGGTGAAGGCAAATTTTTAGGTTTGTTAGATAGCAGTCGTTTATTAAGATTATTAGCCCAGGAAAAAGCAGGCAAAACAGCCGCTAATTTCTTGAGTTCAGTTGGTCAGGTATCCAGAGAAACCCCAGACACCAACAGTTCTAAAGTCAAAACTCACTGGCGATCGCGCAAAACTCATTCATTTCAGCCATTGCGCCACAAACCCCTGATCAAGTTACTCGAACAACTGCCTTGGCCATTGATGCTGCAAACCAGTACGGGAGAAATCGTCACCCAAAACCCAGCTTGGTGGCAACAGTTGGGAGGTTTAAAAGATCCCGAAGATGTGCGGCGACAAGTCGCACATATCCTGTCGCCAGCTTCAGCCAAACAACCAGAATATGTCAGTCAAACGGCGGTGAAAGTTCCCTATAGTGAAGATGGCACATTATCTCAATTCAAATTTAATTCCGTAGAACATACTTGGGCATTGAAGCATGAAGCTTTACCCCATAACAATTTTCTCCCACAATCACCAACAACTTCACCTGCTTTTAATCGCTGCTTTTTAGATAGCCAAATGGGGACTTGCACCTGTGTGGTCGAAGAACAAAACGGTCAAGAACGCATCTGGCAATTTGCCAAAATCCCCTTAGATAGCCCAGATTTACGAGTTTTAGAAGAAGTAGCCGCCGAAAATCATCATCATTTGTGGTTGGTTTTAGGGACTGATGTCACCGAACAGCAACAATTATGTAAAGAACTCGCCGCTAAAAATGCCGACTTGATTCAATTGAATCGGTTAAAAGATGAATTTTTAGCTTGTATTAGTCATGAACTGAAAACACCTCTAACGGCAGTTTTAGGATTATCACGGTTACTGGTAGACCAACAATTAGGGGAATTAAACGAACGACAAGCCCGTTACGCCGGACTAATTCATCAAAGCGGTCGTCATTTAATGAGTGTGGTCAACGACATTTTAGACTTGACCCGGATGGAAACTGGGCAGATGGAGTTAACCCTCGCACCAGTGAATGTACAGGCTGTGTGCGATCGCGCCCTGGCCGAAGTCACCGCCATCCACACTCAAAGCAGCAAAACTGTCCCCAGTAACCCAGCCCATATCAGCCCCCCAGTACCGAAATTTACCTTAGCCATTGAACAAGGCTTAGAACAGATGGTGGCGGATGAATTGCGCCTGCGCCAGATGTTAGTACATTTGTTGTCTAACGCTTTTAAATTCACCGAAATATCTGGCGAAATTGGTCTGCGCGTCAGTCGTTGGGAAGGCTGGATTGCTTTTACAATTTGGGATACAGGCATAGGTATCCCCGAACACCAGCAACATTTAATTTTTCAGAAATTTCAACAACTGGAAAATCCCCTGACCAGACAATTTGAAGGAACTGGTTTGGGACTGGTATTAACCAGAGCTTTAGCCCGCTTACATGGCGGCGATGTCAGCTTTTTGTCTCAAGAAGGCAAAGGCAGTCAATTTACACTCTTATTACCCCCTAGTCCCCCAACCACAGGTTTTACTGATCCAGAAATTAGCAATCAAGAAGATAGAACCCAACAAAATCTGGGTACCCAAAAAGTTCCCCTGGCGGTGACTTCCCCAAGTAACAGTAATCAACATCTCCCTGGTTGCTCTCAAAGATTAGTGCTGATAGTTGAAGCTGTGGCTCGATATATAGAAGATTTGGCAGAAAAACTCAAAGGTTTGGGTTATCGAGTCATTATCGCCCGTTCCGGCACAGAAGCCGTCGAAAAAGCCCGACGCTTACAACCCCAAGCGATATTTTTAAATCCTTTATTACCATTACTTTCCGGGTGGGATGTGCTGACATTGGTCAAATCTGACTTAGCCACAAGACACATCCCCATCATTATTACCGCCACCGGTGCAGAAAAAGAGCAAGCATTTGCCAATCAAGCAGAAGGTTTTTTAAGCTTACCCATAGAAAATCAAGCTTTAGCACCCCTGCTAGACAAGTTGTGTGCTAAACCCTCAATTCCCACTTCCGAGGTTGGGAGAACTCCCACAACTACCAATAATCAACCATTACGAATTTTGAGATTGGTTGATCCAGAATTAACATCGATTAACCCCCACCCCTCATTGCGTGAGCATCGGGTCATAGAAGTGGATAACTTAGATCAAGCAGAACTCTTGGCTAGGGTGTGGCAATTTGATGTCATCTTATTAGATATAGAAGGTTCCTTAGCCCAAAGTTATTTACAACAATTAACACAGCACCCGCGTTTAATCGCTCTGCCGTTGGTGACTTGTGATGTGGCTACTAGCTTGGCAGCTTCCCAGATACCTGGACTGTCTGTATTTCCCTGCTTAACACCTTTTGGGAAAAACAATCACAGTCGCTTAGACAAACTTGATCCGTTGTTGTCAGTATTACAAATTGCCTCTGGTATTTGCTGTCCACCAAGTATTTTAGTCGTGGATTTGACCACACTCCATGATTTACCCCAGATCAGGCGGAAACAGGTGAGACACGATCGCACCTTGAAAAATGCTGCTACTAATCATGTGACGAGCGAAAGAGGCTCAGAATGGTTTCAAGCTTTGATTCAGTATCTGCAAACAGCAGGTTTAAAAGCAGCTATTGGGCGCTGTTGGGCAGAAGTTAACCAACAAATTCGCCACAATAGCGTTGACTTATTGCTCATTTGCTTGGGAGAAGCGCCAATTCACCAGGATGTCTTAAAAGCATTGAAAGCATTAAAATTTGTGACGGTAAATTTACCACCGATTTTAGTACTTGATCAACGTTCTCAGCGTGAGCCAGGGAATTTTCCCGCAGAAATCAAGCAGAACAAACATAGCAACCGAGATCATGTAGATCAATCTCTCAGAGCGATCGCTACAGAAATCTTACCTCGTTCCATCTCAATGGAAGATTTACTGCATCATATTAATCAGGCTTTACTACAACATCAACAAGCAAAAAGTTAGCTTGAACTGACAGAAGCTCTACATTGGATACCATTTCACGTCAAATATTATATATGTATGCAAGCAGCGCCTCAACTTATACCATTTTGGATTTTAGATTTTGGATTTTGGATTGGGAAATTGCTTACTGGTGAGCTTTTCAGTAACCCATTTGTCGCAATCATTTTTCAAATTGGTATTACCTCGACTACGCTCAGTACAAGTCGCTCGGCGAGAGGAAGTGATTTGTATCAGTAATTCCTCTACCATTAATCAACGCTTCATTTATGCCAGTATTTCACAAGCGATCGCTCGACGCTGATCAAATCACCAAGGCGTACCAACACACCAACCAAAAGTGTTTGCACCACTCGCGGAATACCGACGAGAACTATATCAGCTTTTTTCAGCAATAAGGCAAAGTACAGTAAATTAGTCGGCATTCCTTCGTGGTTCACTTTGCCATCAATTGCTAAACCATACATTGACCGGATAAACTGCTCAAATCCGGCCGCAGGTTTATTTTCGCTGGTAAACGCCACCCAATCATCAGAAGGATTATGGAAACTGTGATGCACACCTGCGGGAACGTGCAGACTTTCTCCAGCATACAGCGTCCGGCGATTTCCCTTGTGTCCAAACTCCATTTCTAGACAACCCTGGAGAACAGTAAAGGTTTCGCTCATTTTGGTGTGGTAGTGCAGTGGACTACCTTTAGCTTTTGGCGGTAAATCAAAGCGGATTTTGCTATATGCTGCACCCGTTTCTAAGATAGTCATGCGATCGCCAGTCACAGGATTTACAATTACTTCTGGCTGTTGTTGTGTAGTTAAGATTGATGTATTCATGTGTATAACTCCTTGTGTGGTGCGGTTTGACTACACTTCAACAATAAATTTTCTCCCCAATTCTGAATTGACAAGTCCCGCCAAGAAATTGACCAATCGCGCCATTTTTGTTATCTGTACCAACAGCACGACACTACAAAACTTTCAACTCTGTCACCTGTCACCTGCCACCTGTTCCCTGTCACCTCCTACACCCATGAAGGAAGCAACTTTTTCTGTTTACCTGACGCGAGGTATTGTGCAGTTTGCCGCCGCGAAATATGGAATTGATGCAGATAGCTTGTGTAAAGATGTAGGAATTGACCCGATTTTGCTGAAAATGCCAGACCAACAAATTACAGGAAGCTTGCACAGTGCTTTATGGCGAGAGGTTATCAAGCGTACTGGTGATGAAAACTTTGCTTTACATCTAGGTGAAGCCTTTAATTTGGCAACTTTTGGGATTCTGGGTTATGTACTCGTCAACTGTCAGACCTTTGGAGAAGCTTTAGAAAAATTTTCTCGCTACACACGTCTATTCAGCCAGGGAGCATATATTCATTTTACGGTTGCTGATGGTTTGGTATTTTGTGACTGCGACATTGTACAAGATTTAAAAAATTACTTGTTAGAACAGCCGCAATATGCCATTGAAAGTACTTTTACATCACTGTTAACTGCCACAAAATTCTTAACAGGAAAACAACTTTACCTGCATACAGTTTGGTTTCAATATCCACATCCTGCTGAGACTGCGGAATATGAACGCATATTTCAAACAGGCTTACACTTTTCTATGCCAACAAATCGCATTATCTTTGATGCTAATTGCTTGAATTGGGCAGTATTATCAGCTAACTCTAACTTACTTTCGATGTTTGAACAACACGCCCAAACAATGCTCGATGCGATGAACCAAGAAGATAATTACACGCGAAGAGTTGTACAGGAGATTTTACAACAACTCAAAGCCAATCTCCCGACTCTAGAAACTGTAGCACGGAGTTTAGCTGTTAGTGTTCGTCAGTTGCAGCGAGAATTACAAACTGAAGGCACATCTTATCAAGAACTTTTAGATAATACTCGCAAAGAATTAGCCCTACGACATTTAAAAAATCCCGCTACACCAATTCAGGATGTGGCATTTTTACTAGGTTTTTCCGAACCGAGTGCCTTTAACCGTGCTTTTAAAAAATGGACGGGGCAAACTCCGAGAAATTATCGCTTATCCTATTGTTGAGATGAAGTGCGATCGCCTAACAGATATATTACAATTGTATTTTGTATAATATAAGTATTGTATGAGTGGCGATTTTTCATTACGGAGTTGTGACCTCGATAAACTCAACTCTATGACTAAATATCCCAGCATTCCGACTTATCACACACTGGGAGACAAAGGCGCATTGTTGGAAGAAACCGTCATTTTTGATGGTGAAGTAATTTTGACAGAAAAAGTCGATGGTACAAACTCGCGGATAATTTTGCTACCTGATGGTAACTTTGTTTTAGGCAGTCGAGAAGAGCTGTTATTTGCCAAAGGGGACTTGATTGGTAATCCTGCGCTGGGAATTGTCAACTCACTCAAAGATGTTGCTGATTCTTTACCGCCATCTCAGGATTGTATCACTGTGGTTTATCTGGAATTGTACGGTGGTAAGATTACCTCTGCGAGTAAACAATATACTGCCGAACAAAGAGTAGGCTGGCGGCTATTTGATGTTGCTGTTCTCACAGAAATGGATACATTATTTACCAAGTCTACTAAGCAACTGTCGGCGTGGCGAGACAATGGGGGGCAACTGTTTTTAGATGAAGCACAACTGAACAAAACAGCGAAAGATTACAGACTTGAACTCACACCAAGACTGGCAAAAGTTACAGCTTTACCAACTAGCATCAAGGAAGCACATGAGTTTCTTTTGACAATTTTACCCAAAACCAATGTAGCCTTAGATGCAGGTGCAAAGGGTAGAGCCGAAGGTATTGTAGCAAGAACTATTTCGCGGGGTGCGATCGCTAAATTGCGTTTTGAAGATTACGAACGTCATACTAAACGCCGCAATTGATGGAAATCATATACTTAATCAAGATTTTTCGGTGAGCAAGACAAGCTGATCTAATTGATACTGCATTTTACTCACAACCAATTCGTAGCATTCATCAACGTAATTGCGATCGCTTGCGGCTTCCCGACCATAGCGTTCAAAGATAATCGGCGGACAAACTTGTGTATGAATCGATACAGGGAATGGAATATTTGGTAGTGGGCCAATTGCTAATCCCCAAGGCCAACCCAAGTAAATGGGAAACACCACCGGATCAATATCCAATAACCAAGGCATTCCCCATTCATGAAATTGGTTGAGAATTTTATATATATCTGCCAAGACAATCAAGGTGTCATGCGCTCCCGCCGAAATCACTGGTACAATCGGTACATTTTCCCGTAGCGCCAGTTTAATAAATCCTTGTCTGCCTGCAAAATAAATTTTATTTCTTAAATAATGGGGTCGAAACACATCCTCTGCGCCACCGGGATAAACCAACACACTCGCACCAGAACGCAAAGCTGAGTATGCCATTTTAGGATGAGCTATTATAGCTCCCATTTTGGCAGCCAGTTGCGCCATTGGTGGTGTCACCTCCCAAACTCTGGGGTGCATTAAACCATATATTGGTTGTTCCACACCAAAACGCTCAAACCAGTCGTACATCATCATCAACATATCGGGGGCTGAGAGTCCGCCGTTATGAGAACCAACAAACAGGACTTTTTGCTGTGGTGAGATGTGATGCCAACCGCTTGTTTGCACCCGAAAATAGTAACGGTAGAGAAAGCCCAATAAAGGCATCATTGATTTGATGAACTGTGGATCTCGCTCATCCAAAGACCAACCGAGTTTTTTTTCCAAGGTATGTCGCTTTTGTAACATTCAAAAATCTTAACAGTATTTATAAAAGTCTGACCAGTTTATGGTTGTAAGACAAACATACCTAAATATGGAGTGATTTTAGCTCATCTTTAATTGCAGAATATTTTTAAAGGGGACGGGTAACAGGAAATAGGGAAGCAACTTCGACAGGGTATGATACGCTATCTGCGATAGGAGTGTAGAGGTACAGAAAATGACTAAGCTCAGGGTGGGATTGTTATTTGGCGGACGTTCTGGCGAACATGAAGTGTCGATTAGTTCAGCAAGAGCGATCGCTAAAGCTTTAAGTGCAGAACAAAATGCTAATAAGTACGAAATCTTGCCTTTCTACATTCAAAAAGATGGACGTTGGTTAGCTGGGGATGCGCCACAACAAGTATTAGGTTCTGGTAAACCTTTACTAGAATCGGCAAATTCCCCAAACTCAGAACAAAGCCAACTCACCAATTCTCAAACTCAAACCCTGGAACGTTGGCAATCTCCTTCCCAAGTTGCAGAAGTGGATGTGTGGTTTCCCATTCTTCACGGCCCCAACGGGGAAGACGGCACAATTCAAGGTTTATTGACATTGATGCAAGTTCCCTTTGTGGGTTCTGGGGTGCTAGGTTCAGCACTGGGGATGGATAAGATTGCGATGAAAATGGCATTTGAGCAAGCCGGATTACCGCAAGTTAAATATAAAGCCTTAACCAGAGCGCAAATTTGGTCAAATCCTTGTATTTTCCCGAAACTTTGCGATGAAATAGAAGCCACATTGGGCTATCCTTGTTTTGTCAAACCTGCTAACTTGGGTTCATCGGTAGGTATTGCCAAAGTGCGATCGCGCTCAGAATTAGAAACTGCACTCGACCAAGCCGCCAGTTACGATCGCCGCATCATTGTAGAAGCTGGAGTAGTCGCTAGAGAAGTAGAATGTGCTGTATTAGGTAACGACCAACCCCAAGCCTCAGTTATTGGCGAAATTACCTTTGATAGCGACTTTTACGATTACGAAACTAAATACACCGAAGGTAGAGCCGATTTAGTCATTCCCGCACGACTGCCAGATGATATCAGCCGTAAAATTCAAGATATGGCATTACAAGCTTTTGCGGCGGTTGATGCAGCAGGGTTAGCCAGGGTAGATTTCTTCTATGTAGAAGCAACTGGGGAAATCTTAATCAACGAAATTAATACCTTACCAGGTTTTACTGCTACTAGTATGTATCCTCAACTTTGGTCTCATAGCGGCGTAGCTTTTCCCGAATTGGTAGATAGATTAGTACAACTAGCTTTAGAAAGACATTCGCCTGCAAGTGCGGAGTGAATTAATGGGGAATTTTACCGTCATTGAAAGTGAGTTTGATTAACCTCTCTTTGATGCAGAGCTATGGTGTACACACAACTTTCGTTCGGTGCATCTGTCCCGCCTTGGAATAAATTCCGAGTCTCATAGCGCAAGTCCTCTGAAGATGACTCAACTAAAAATATCTGCCAGTCCACTTAAGTGGACTTTGGCTATAAGCCTGGAACTTTAGTGTGGTGCATCTGTCCCGCCTCGGAATAAATTCCGAGTCTCATAGCGCAAGTCCTCTCAAGAGGACTCGAATAAAAATATCTGCCAGTCCACTTAAGTGGACTTTGGCTATAAGCCTGGAACTTTAGTTCTAGGCGAGATGCGTTTCATACTGCCTATTTTCGACTGGTGTGTACACCGTAGCCGACGGGAAGAGGGGCTTAAAACTCATGACTAACAATCCATTTGCACAACTTGTTGGACAACAGCAAGCCATAGAATTATTGACTGAGGCTGTGAGACAAAATCGAGTTGCACCAGCTTATTTGTTTGCGGGAACAGAGGGTGTAGGCAGAAGTTTAGCGGCTCGGTGTTTTGTCGAGTTATTATTTTCTAGTACTGTTGACACACATTTGGTTGCATCGGTGCAGAATCGGGTGCGTCAAGGGAATCATCCTGATTTGTTGTGGGTACAGCCAACATATCAATATCAAGGGCAAAGATTAACAGCCGCCGAAGCAGCAGAAAAAAAACTTAAGCGCAAAGCACCGCCTTTAATTCGATTAGAACAAATTCGGGAAATTACACAGTTTCTCAGTCGTCCGGCTTTAGAAGCACCAAGAAATGTGGTGGTGTTAGAAGAAGCGCAAACAATGGCGGAACCAGCCGCGAATGCGTTATTAAAAACTTTAGAAGAACCAGGACAAGCAACGATTATTTTAATTACACCTACGCCTGAGTCGGTTTTGCCAACGTTGGTTTCGCGCTGTCAAAAGATTCCTTTTTATTGCTTGGACAGTGCAGCGTTAAGTCAAGTATTGCAGCAAACAAATCATCAAGAAATTTTGCAACATCCGGCTGTGTTGAGTATAGCGGCTGGCAGTCCGGGAAATGCGATCGCTTGTTATGAACAATTACAAGTTATCCCCTCTGAATTACTCTCACACCTCACCGCCGCCCCAAAATCTGCCCGCCATGCTTTAGAACTAGCTAAAACAATTGACAAAGATTTAGATACAGAATCACAACTATGGTTAATTGATTACCTACAACATTCTTATTGGCAAAAGTGGCATCAACCAGGAGTTATTAATCAGCTAGAACAGGCACGCAAGGCACTTTTAGTTTACGCCCAACCGCGTTTAGTTTGGGAATGCACTTTATTATCTGTACATCAACAATGCAATGTATAGAAGTAATACCAATTCGCAATTTGCAATTTGCAATTAATAAATTTAGCTCCAGTAAGACTTTTCTGATTTATATCTGTCGCATTCTTCTTTCAAATTGCTATAACTGTGAATAAAGTTTTAATCCCTAATAGGGATTAGTTTGAATTGCAATTTTACTGTCTAGAGGATAGTACAGGTTTTGTTATGTTTCAATCCCTAATAGGGATTAGTTTGAATTGCAATAGATGAGATATCCATTGTTGATGATGAATATGAGGTTTCAATCCCTAATAGGGATTAGTTTGAATTGCAATCCCTCCTGCGCTACCTGTCGGTGTTCTGGAATTGGTTAAACGTTTCAATCCCTAATAGGGATTAGTTTGAATTGCAATCCCACAAGAAATAAAAATAATTTTAAAGATACTTGTTTCAATCCCTAATAGGGATTAGTTTGAATTGCAATCTTTTGCAGCAGCGATCGCTTCTTCTTTTTCGATGTTTCAATCCCTAATAGGGATTAGTTTGAATTGCAATTTCTTCAGGAATTTTTGAGCCTTCCCAATTTTTGATGTTTCAATCCCTAATAGGGATTAGTTTGAATTGCAATGTCTAAAAAATAGCCGTTCTGAAAATTCTTTGCTGTTTCAATCCCTAATAGGGATTAGTTTGAATTGCAATTTCTGATATATCTCCAATCGCCAATATCCTGGCAAATAAAGGTTTCAATCCCTAATAGGGATTAGTTTGAATTGCAATTCACTCATCATTTATATTCCTCATATAGAGTAATAATGGCTATGTTTCAATCCCTAATAGGGATTAGTTTGAATTGCAATTAGGATGCGCTAGGGGAATAGATGAATATGTGCGGATTGTTTCAATCCCTAATAGGGATTAGTTTGAATTGCAATAGCCATGTTTACATGGTCAAAATATGCTACCATGTAGTTTCAATCCCTAATAGGGATTAGTTTGAATTGCAATAATTCAAGCAAGAAGCTCATATTACGATTCCCGATGGTTTCAATCCCTAATAGGGATTAGTTTGAATTGCAATTCGATTATGGGTATAGCGTCATTCCTTCCCAGTCGGTTTCAATCCCTAATAGGGATTAGTTTGAATTGCAATCATCGAAATTATCTCAAACGCTTACGGAAAGAGGTTTTGTTTCAATCCCTAATAGGGATTAGTTTGAATTGCAATAAAAATAGATTCTTATGTACTCAGGCAATGTAAAAGTTTCAATCCCTAATAGGGATTAGTTTGAATTGCAATAATATTCAGATTCTTGGTGAAAGCGATCGTGCCTGTGTTTCAATCCCTAATAGGGATTAGTTTGAATTGCAATGTCCAATAATAAATATATGAATTAATTCTCTTTGTTTCAATCCCTAATAGGGATTAGTTTGAATTGCAATGCCATCGAGTATCGGAGATATTCAGAACACCAAAGTTTCAATCCCTAATAGGGATTAGTTTGAATTGCAATAGCGGGAGGCAGAAAGTCTTGTGCTATGAAGTTTTCAAGGTTCAGTTTCGCGGATTGGTTGATTATAACACCCAATAATGTCAATTGATTGACGCTGAATCTCTGAAACCTATACTGTGTAAGGTGCGCGGATGATTTTAATTTATTTTTTCGGCAAAACCTGATGCTGAAAGGAATACAGCCATTTTGGTGAAACCCTAATTTTTTACACCTATCCATTCGCGCATTTGAGGAAATTCAGTTCTTACTTTTAACTTTTGCCTTTTTCCTTTTGCCTTGTTGTACTAGTTAATCAAATTTTCTAATGCTGTTTGCAAGTCTTTGGTTAAATTACTGGCTGCTTGTCTGGCTGCTTGACGGTTGTTTTGGGACTTTTCCCAGCGTTCGGTAACAGAAATTGGTTCACCGACGGTAATTTTTACTTGGCGCAAACCTAAACGCGGTCTTCCGGGTAATGTGGAGTTTTGAATCCGCGTCAGCATATCATACATTAATAATGCAGTCTCAGCGAAGCGATCGCTAGTCGGTTGTTCTTTGAGATAGTTTTCGGTAATGGCGACAAAACTTTCGACTATTCTCATGTGCTGCATTTGTAAGTCCGCTTCTTCGGCAATCCAATCAGCCAGCCCGCGTTTCAAGGGTGGTAGGCTATTAATATCAGGAATGTCGTCTCGATAAATATAATTCCAACCAGCTTCTTCTAAACGCCGACACCTATCAATAAAGTTTCCCTGGGCGGGAACATCAAAATATTGTTCGGCAATTTTTAAACCAGTATCTAATAAACGATGCAGCCTAGTAATAAATGGTTGATTTGGAATTTGGGGTAAGTCTTGATGATAAAAGCGGCGATAAAATTCTTCCATTTCGGTGATGAGATGTTCACCCAGACGACAAATGCGTTGATGATAAATTTCGCCTGGGTTGTCAATTTGCGACGGCGAAATTGACTGGACTGTTAAACCGCTATCTGCTTCTAATTTACTTAATAACCAATTTATTTTTGCCCAAGGTGGCTGGACGTAACGATATTGAATAGCAACTGGTACTATAAATACTGTTTCAGAGCGATCGCTTTTTTGCAAGTCTTCCACACACCAAAAGCCTAATTGCGCTACACCCGGTTCTAACGGACTAACGATGCCACTATGACCATTTGTACCACCTTCTGGTGCAACAGCGATCGGTATTTTCCCATTCGCAAATAAATCTCGTGCTGTTTGAATAGCCAGCCTGTCAACTCGTTTCCCCCGCCGCACAGGAACACCACCCACACGAGAAAATAACCAACCCAGCCAGTTTCCCGCCCATAAAGTCATTCCTCGTTCATAAATAAAGTGACTATGAATCGGTTCTTGTAAGTTAATATGATGCTGACGTGCTGCTTTGGGAACCAAGCGTGACAGCAGATACAACATACACAAAGGATCTTCGACTTCTGGGTGACGAAATGCTATCAAAAAGCGGATTTTGCCGGCTTGGAATTGTTGATAAAGTTCGGCTAATATCTCTGCATTCTCCGCTTCGATTTTAACCACACCAGCCGTTAACCAAGGTCGAGTCCGAAACCGCAAGATAAATGGCAAGCACCACCGCATCATCTGGAGTATTAGCGGGTTAAAATTTTGGGGAATAAATTTTAGTGGTGGTTGAGTGGAGTGGATTGATTTAGGCAAGCTGTTCTCCAGATGATATTTGTTGCGATTGTACAATATGGACTTTAGGTTGTGTCTTGGGCGATCGCATAAATCTTTACCAACCCCAACCTAGTAGTTCACCAACCGAACATTGCCGTGTAGACTTAGCAGGGGTGCAGGGGGCAGGGTGCAAGGGAGAGAATCTTTCCCCTCTGCTCCCTGCTCCCTGCTCCGAAGCTTGCCACCACGCAAAGTTATCTTGGCAGACTACTGGAACTCACACTCAACAGCCGTGAAGCCTTATGTCTAAAAAACCGTCTCCCAGTTTTCCATTCAACAGCAGTCCCCACTCAGATAAATGGCAAGAAAGAACTAATCAAGTAGCTTATCGCTTCAACCGCCAATATCAAAACCAAACTTTTGAACTACCCCCAGAAGTACAAGCTTTGCCAATATATCAAGAATGGCAAGCGGGTATCTTAGCAGGGAGGGCTGTTTCTCCGTTTTGGGAAATTGCTCAACCGCAGAAAAATCAACATTGTTTAGATATTGGTTGTGGTGTCAGTTTTTTGATTTATCCTTGGCGTGATTGGCAGGCATTTTTCTATGGCCAAGAAATTAGTAACATCGCACGAGATACGCTTAATTCTCGCGGTTCTCAGCTAAACTCCAAACTATTCAAAGGTGTAGAGTTGGGTGGAGCGCATCGTTTAAATTATGCCTTAAATCAATTTGATTTAGCGATCGCCACCGGCTTTAGTTGCTATTATCCCCTGGAATACTGGAATATTGTTTTAGGAGAAGTTCAACGAGTTTTAAAATCTGGGGGGCATTTTGTCTTTGATGTTCTCAACCCCCAACAACCTCTAGCGGAAGACTGGGCGGTGTTAGAAACTTATTTAGGTGCAGAAGTATTTTTAGAACCTCTAGCTGAGTGGGAAAAAATCATCAAAGCCACCGGGGGTAAACTAGTTGCACAGCAATCAGGCGAATTATTTGAATTATATAAAGTCAAATTTTAAACTGCTGATTCACGTACACTGAGCGTTCGCGCAGCGTCTCCGTCAGGAGAAGTCGAAGTGTACGTGCTGAGAGGGGGGAGACAAGGTAGAGGGGGTAGACAAGATAGAAGTAGAAAGATTGCTTCAGTGTCTCCCGTGTCCCCCGTGTCTCCCGTGTCTCCCGTGTCCCCCGTGTCTCCCGTGTCTCCCGTGTCCCCCGTGTCTCCCTTGTCCCTTCTTACAACTTCCAGCTTATCAACTTAGCATAAATGTATGCGATCGCTTCACTAATCACTACCCGCACACCTTCACTAGAACTCCACCATTTTTGCGGATCATAGTTTTTTGTTTTAGCCGAGATAATTCCGACTGGAATTTTGGGAGCAAATATATTACTAAATATCAACCAACTTCTCCGCCCATGAGCATCAATTGTCAACAAATTAATTGACTCAATTGGTAAATTTTTATCTGATATATACTGCCATAATGCCACCGCCGAAGCATTAGTTCTATTTTTAGTCACACTAGGCGTAGGTACAATAATCAATTTATCTTGCGGAACACCCAATTTAGCTAATGTCAAAGCTGCAATTTCGGCAAAATTCTGATATTCCGCCAGATAAAATCCTTGTTCTACTTTTGAGCCAATGGTAATAATTTGGCGATAAGAACCACTTTTAAATTCTCCGGCTGCTTGTTCTAAAGCATAATCACATATCCAGCCATCAATAACGAGTGTATCTGCTGATTTAATGGGAGAATTTACGGCGAGAAATGAGTGTATATTCTGAATTACAAAAAATAGATTACCCGCCAAAACAATCAGAAATAACGCCCATCCCTGCGCTGTAAGAGTCCAAATTTCTTGACGTTTGATTAACCACATTAAACCTTAGCTGAACCTTGGGCTTTTAAATAAGCAAATACAGATTTATCCCCAATATCGGCGGGAATTGCTTGTACAGTTTTTCGCAAAGCAAAAACTAAAAATAAAGTTGCCCAAATTCCTAACAAAATTTGTTCTACTTGAATTGGTAAAATCCCGACTAAATGTCCTAATAACAGCAAGGGAACTGTGAAAGTTAAAACTTTAGTTTCCAGACGATTAAAACAAAAAGCTTCTTTAAAATAAATGCCTGTTAAGGCTGCGAAGGTAAAACCTATACCTAAAATAGTCAATGGGTTTGTGTAGACAGTCAATGCAAAAGGTTGACTGTCAAAATGAGCAAAAATAAATGCAGAAATACTCCCAATTAACCAAAAAACTTGTAAAACTCGGTGCAGCAAAACCATGTAAATATGAATGGTCAACAAACTCACACCGAGAGCTAAACTAAAACAGGTATATAAAGGGGTAATTGCTTGGATGGTAGTCGGATTATTGTAAAACAATGCCAAAACAGTCCCCACAGCAAAGCTGAGTGCCGCTACCATTAACGCAGTACGATAGATAATTACACCAGTGCGATCGCTTTGATCAATCGTAAATTCCCCAAATTGCCCTTGATAAACTGGTGATGGAGATACAGTTTGCGTAGTCATAGTCAGCAAAAATATTTAAACTAAGACAAAGACATCTTAACAAAAGTCTTACTGAGAGCGATCGCACTGTGTTATCTGTTGTGTAAATTCAATTTATTTAGTTTAAAAATTAATATCAATTACCTCTGCATAATATCCAGGACTTACGCACAAAGATTATCTGTGGAGATTGGGTGTAAGGGTG
Source organism: Aulosira sp. FACHB-615 (assembly GCF_014698045.1). Taxonomy (GTDB): domain Bacteria; phylum Cyanobacteriota; class Cyanobacteriia; order Cyanobacteriales; family Nostocaceae; genus Nostoc_B. The sequence continues at coordinate 325,025 of NZ_JACJSE010000002.1, read as the reverse complement.
AAAGGGTTTGGGGTGTAAGGATTTTGAATCAGTATACCCCTGAACCCCTACACCCTCGCCACAACCCTTGGTTTTTCATTTTGATGCGTAAGTCCTAATATCCTACTGGCGTGTCTAGCCTTAAATGTTGCATTCAAAAACCTATTTCATCCGCGTAGCCTACGGCAAGCCGTTTGCGCGTCCACATTTGCGGTTAATTTTTCCAATCTAATGCACTACTTTAGCCTTGCCACGCCAATACGATAATTTTTATTTTTACCCTATGAATCACCTCTCAGGGTGTTGTAGGAGAAAGAGTTAGCCCATTAGCAGTTTCACTAGCGTCAATACAAGTATCTAACGCCTGCATTGGTGTTAAAGGAATTTCCCGACGCAAACCAACCACACAGTCAGCAAAAGTGATAGGTAATAAACTACGACCACAATAATTTAAAACGGCTGAGTTAATTTCTTCTTTGGTATTGAGACTGACACCAACCACACAACTGGCTAATTCTTTAGGACGACGCGCCCTGGAACAGTAAGCCAGCGCATCAGTTGGGCTAATTTTTGTTCTTTGTTTAATGGTTGCTACACAAGCAGATAAATCTCTGGGACGTATGGCTGTCGCACAACCTTGGGCTGCGGCTGCTTGGGTGACACCTGCTTTTAAAAGTTGCGCCGCACATGCACGGTAACTTTCATGGTCATCGGAAAATATGATCAGTGCTGGGCTGGGAAGACTAGAGATCAACAGTCCTGCCATAGCCAAAACAGGTGTAGTCCAGCGCATACTTTTGGTGTTGAGTATCCCAGAAATAGACTGATCTTGAGGCTTTCTCGCTTTACTCGCTTTTTGTGTTTCCATTGCCATTGTTCCAAAACCCTCAGTTATGCTAACTCAAATGTAAGCCAACTCTGCTTGACATTCTCAATTCTGTTGTCATGGCAAATTGCTGAGTGCTGAGTTCTTAGTATTTTTTAGAGCTTCAGCCGCAAACATAAGCTGAGATTATGCTTCGACCGCTATAAATTCGGATATTTATAAATTTTTGATGATTAAATTTCGGATTTTTGGCATTTTTCATTTACAGATATTTATAATAGTATGTCTGGGTAAAGTTTAAACAGGATTAAATTAAGGAAACTCATGTCCCGATACAGAGGGCCACGCCTCAGAATTGTACGTCGCTTAGGCGAATTACCAGGATTAACTCGTAAAAGCGCAAGACGCGCCTATCCGCCCGGTCAACATGGTCAGAACCGCAAAAAGCGTTCTGAATATGCTGTCCGTCTCGAAGAAAAGCAAAAACTCCGTTGTAACTACGGTCTAACAGAAAAGCAACTGCTACGCTATGTCCGTAAAGCCAGACGTGTTACTGGTTCTACCGGACAGGTGTTATTGCAACTGCTAGAAATGCGCTTAGATAATACCGTTTTCCGCTTGGGTATGGCTCCCACAATTCCAGCAGCGCGTCAGCTGGTAAATCACGGTCATGTCACAATCAATGGTCGTGTAGTTAATATTCCCAGCTATCAGTGCCGTCCTGGTGAGGTAATTGCGGTTCGTGATACAGCACAATCACGGAAGTTGGTAGAAACTAACTTGCAATATCCCGGTTTGGCTAACCTTCCCAGCCACTTGGAATTTGATAAGAACAAGTTAGTTGGCAAAGTTAACGGTGTCATCGAACGCGAGTGGGTGGCTTTACAAGTTAACGAACTGCTGGTTGTGGAATACTATTCACGACAAGCATAAGGAAGTGCTGAGTGCTGAGTGCTGAGTGCTGAGTAATTAAACAGCCTCAAATCTCAGAACTCATTACTCAACAAAGTTTTATCCGCCAATTTGCGACATAGTACGGCTGTATGTGCCTGTAGTACCAGAGTCGCGGCCTTTAAAGTTAATTTCTGGCTTGATGGCTAATAAGTGTCTCACCTGTTCTCGTAACTCGTGGATGCTGACACCAGAACGCAGGGCAGTTTTTAAATCTAATTGACCAGTTTCATTTAATAAGCAGGGACGTAACCAACCATCGGCGCTGAGTCGCATCCGGTTACAACGATCGCAAAAACATTCTGACATCTGACTAATAAATCCTAGCGTGCCTTTCGCTCCCGGAATTTGAAAAACATCCGCAGGCCCGCTACCACGAATTTGTGATTCTGTCAATCCCCATTGTTTGCGAATGCGTTGGCGTAAATCCGCAGAAGATACCCAACCGCGATCGCCAAATAATTGCCAATTACCAATCGGCATAAATTCAATAAACCGGACGTGCCACTGTTTGTCAATGGTGAGGGCAGCTAAATCGAGAATTTCGTGGTCGTTAACACCGGGGATCACCACTACATTCAGCTTCAGAGGGTTGAATCCCGCTTTGTAGGCGGCTTGAATACCATCCCAGACTTGTTGCCAGCGAGAACGTCCATGATTGCCGATAATTTGATCAAAGATATCAGGATCAAGGGAATCTAAACTAATATTTATTCGGCGTAAGCCAGCTTCATAAAGATTTTTGGCGATGGGTGCAAGTAAAAACCCATTAGTTGTCATAGATAAGTCTTTAGTTTCCCTGAATGATGCGATCGCTTTAACTAAATCTACTACACCAGGACGCAGTAGAGGTTCGCCCCCAGTTAAACGAAATTGCGTAAAACCGACAGGGATAAACACCTCTTGAATCAAAGTCAGTAGTTCCGCGTCAGAGAGTAGTTGTTGCTTGAGGGCATATTCTAGTTCTGCACCCTCCGGCATACAGTATTGACAGCGAAAATTACAGCGATCGATTAAACTAATGCGGAGATAGTCTACCTGGTTCATTTTAAGGAATTTATTTCTATTGTATTTTCCGCATTGCCCATCTGACTTTCATAGCTATCAAGCATAAGAGTGCAAGATGAATAAAGACGCAAAGACTTGCGCCCTCAGATTTTAGTATATTTAACCGAATATAGCAGAAGGCAGGAGGAAAAGTCTTACTATCCCTTGCATTCAAGCTTTCAAACTCTCCCCTAGTTGGCTGACACTGGCTGGGGGATTTTTTTTTGGTAGATGATGCTTGTTGTGAAAAATTATTCCGGGAGATGCAGTTTGAGAACAGAACAATTAATTGGTAGATGCACCCTGATAACTTTCTCCCTAGCTGGCTAACACTGGCTGGGGGATTTTTTTTGGTAGATGATGCTTGTTGTGAAAAATTATTCCGGGAGATGCAGTTTGAGAACAGAACAATTAATTGGTAGATGCACCCTGATAACTTCTCCCCTAGTTGGCTGACACTGACTGGGGGATTTTTTTTGGTAGATGATGCTTGTTGTGCAAAATTGTTCCGGGAGATGCGATTTGAGAACAGAACAATTAATTGGTAGATGCACCCTGATAACTTTCTCCCTAGCTGGCTAACACTGGCTGGGGGATTTTTTTTTGGTAGATGATGCTTGTTGTGAAAAATTGTTCCGGGGGATGCGATTTGAAAACAGAACAATTAATTGGTAGATGCACCCTGATAACTTCTCCCCTAGTTGGCTGACACTGACTGGGGGATTTTTTTTGGTAGATGATGCTTGTTGTGCAAAATTGTTCCGGGAGATGCGATTTGAGAACAGAACAATTAATTGGTAGATGCACCCTGATAACTTTCTCCCTAGCTGGCTAACACTGGCTGGGGGATTTTTTTTTGGTAGATGATGCTTGTTGTGAAAAATTGTTCCGGGGGATGCGATTTGAAAACAGAACAATTAATTGGTAGATGCACCCTGATAACTTCTCCCCTAGTTGGCTGACACTGACTGGGGGATTTTTTTTGGTAGATGATGCTTGTTGTGCAAAATTGTTCCGGGAGATGCGATTTGAAAACAGAACAATTAATTGGTAGATGCACCCTGATAATTTTCTCCCCTAGTTGGCTAACACTGGCTGGGGGATTTTTTTTGTAGATGATGCTTGTTATCGAAAATTGTTCCGGGAGATGCAGTTTGAGAACAGAACAATTAATTGGTAGATGCACCCTGATAACTTCTCCCCTAGTTGGCTAACACTGGCTGGGGGATTTTTTTTGGTAGATGATGCTTGTTGTGAAAAATTGTTCCGGGAGATGCGATTTAAAAACAGAACAATTAATTGGTAGATGCACCTGATAACTTACTTCCCTAGCTGGCTGACACTGGCTGGGGGATTTTTTTTGTAGATGATGCTTGTTGTGAAAAATTGTTCCGGGAGATGCGATTTAAAAACAGAACAATTAATTGGTAGATGCACCTGATAACTTACTTCCCTAGCTGGCTGACACTGGCTAGGAGGATTTTTTTACTAGCAACATCTCAGCAGAAGTAAAGTAATTATATATGTTTTCTGCGGAAGATGTTAATTAAATCTCGAACTAAATAATTTTTATAAATGCACCCTGATAAATAAATCTCCTAGTTATCTGACATTACTGGGAGATTTTTTGATATTTGGTAAATAGCAACCATGATTATTGCATATTTATTCGGAAGATATTGATAAATTCTCGAATAAATATATTATCAATCGACGCGCCCTAATAACTAACTCCCCTATGCACTGGCCATAACTGGTAGATTTTTTTATGCTGTTTTAGCAGCATACTGATTTTTGGAATTTTTATCCGGAACATACTTCTAAATCCTGGAAACAGATTATTGGTAGTTGTACTAAGATAACTAACTTTCCTGCTTGGTAGATACAACTATATTTTTACTTTTGAAGCACCCAAAAACCTTTATGGTAATTGTTCCGGAAGACTTTGCTAGACCTTGGAACAATTAATTGGTAGATGTACCCTGATATCTAACTCCCTGGATTAACTAACACTTACTTGGCGATTGTTGAGACAATTATTGTCTTTTGTTGGTAGTTGCTTAGGCGTATATTCTAGCGTAAGTTTCAGACAATATACTAGTGCAAATAGTGTTTTTTGACTATCAGTGTCAGCATTTATTGACTTAACTTCCATCTGAATCTTCGCAGTTATCATGCCACCGATAGAGTTTATCAAACACTTTTAGTGTTTATTAAGATAAAACTCACTTATTTACCTTCTACTATTCACAAGTAGGAGATGGATTGTGGAAATATTTTTGCGATCGCTCAGTTGCTTTGCAGAAGCTACCCTGGATGAGAATCGTAAGTTTGTACATCCTATCATAGTTTATAGTCAGATTTCTACTGATTTGTCAAAACCAGATTACAGATTGCTAAAAAATTAATTTTTTTGAGTTCATTGCCCCATCTGGAACAAAGTCATAGCTTAGGTTTTGGCTAAATTCCGTCGCCTAGTCAACAGCTTTTCCACACTATGAGTATTTCCTGAAAATTATTTTTTTTGGATAAAACTCTCAATTTCGGACTTTAATTTTCATTAATTGCGCTATCCTGGGCGCTCATCCTTTAGTAAGATGCTTACTTTGAATAAGTATGATACGATGTATTGCCTATTTTCAGGGAGGCGCAAAATTATATGAGTTTATCTGTAATTAAATTTTCGTCTGAAGACTGCGGCATTTGCCATAAAATGGCTTTTTATGACCAAAAAGTAGCCGAAGAATTGGGTTTGCAGTTTATTGATGTGAAAATGCAAGATACAGCCACTTATCGCAAATATCGGAAAATTTTGCTCACCCAGTATCCCGATAAATCAGAAATGGGCTGGCCTACTTATATTATTTGTGATGCGCCAGAGGGAGAATTTCAGATTATTGGTGAAGTCAAAGGCGGACACCCCAAAGGAGAGTTTAGAACTCGTCTGCAAGCAGTTTTAAATCCTACTGCTAATGAGAATTAAGGATTTCAAAAGATTTTACTTCTAAGACTGGGCCAATCATTGCTGCTGTCATGATATCTTCACGCACCTGTCCTGTGACTTTAGCTTGCTGCCCAGTTTTGAGCAAGCTTTTATCAGCGCCTTTGAGAATTTCATAAGTCACGCCGTCACCTGAGACTAAAGCCCAAGCGCCCATACCAATATCTCGACGTTCAATAGTACCTGTAATTGTGATGCTCATAAGATGGGGGAGTAGGGAGTAGGGAGTAGGGAGTGGGGATTTTTCACTACTCACTACTCCCCACTCACTATTCCCTGATATTTTATGCCACTTGTCTTTCGTTGTTAACTGCCAAACGGGCTAGTCCGTAACAGAGTAAAGCATTAACAATGAGGAATGTTCTTGCTAAGTTACCGCTACCCAAACCCCAAACGGCTGGATCATAAATGGCACTGACTGTCAAGCAAGCAGCCACACCTAAAGTAGAACCAACGGCAAACCATTTCCAACTAGGATGTCCTAGCAGGAATACAACTAAAACAAGCGGAATCAAGACACTGGCAAATACAGGATTAAAAGCATCTGTACCTTGTAGTGTGTTACCCAACTCAGGTAGAGAACTGCCTAACAGGCGGAAAGGCCACTGGGGTAAATCAAATATATAGATACCTTTGAGGAAAAATAACCCAGAACTACCAAAAGTTAAGCCACTAAATAAAGCCCAACTCCAGGTAAAGGGGAAATAAACCCGTAAAAACCAAGCCAGTAAATAGGAACCGACTACCATTAAAATCTTTGGCAACAGTGCCACTGCACCGCCATCTATCCAAAAGCCGGGGTTAATATAACCGTTATCGCGCAACCACCGGAAGAAATCGGGGAAACTGAGTTGTCCTTGGGCTGCTAGTTTAACTGCGGCTTCGGCGTTGAGTTGTCCAGCACCGTAATAGTTCAACCCATCATCTTGAATAACTCTAGCTGACTGTTTGAGAACTTTTAAAATGTCATCGGGGTTTTCGATACCTTTGGCTTTGATTAAAGCCGCTACACCTGCAACGTGAGGCGCAGCCATACTTGTACCTTTGAGTCCCAAAAATTCACTTTCGCCATTTTCGTTGATGGTTTCTTGCAAAATCTTGCCAGTGTCACTACCACCAGGGGCGGAAATATCTACGCCAGCACCATAGTTAGAGTAGTCTGCTTTTTCACCTTCTGGGCCGAAGGCGGAAACACCAATCACATGGGGGTAACGGGCGGGATAGCTTGCACCATTGGCACTTTCATTACCAGCCGCCGCAATGATGACTACACCTTTTCTATAGGCATAATCAATAGCATCTTTCATTAACTGGCTTTCACCGCCACCACCCAAGCTCATATTAATGACATCTGCACCTTTATCGGCGGCAAATTTAATGGCTTCGGCAATATCAGCAACTGTACCACCACCATTTTCATTTAAAACTTTGAGTGGCATAAGAGTGGCTTCGTAAGCAACACCCGCGACACCATATTGATTATTGGTAGCTTGGGCGACTGTACCTGCAACGTGTGTACCATGACCATAGTCATCGGTGGCTTGTTCTCGGTCATTCACAAAATCGTAGCCTTTGACAAATTTGGTCTCTTTTAAGTCGCGTACTTGCGTAACACCAGTATCAATGACTGCAACGGTGATGCCGCTACCTTTGGTTTCCGTCCACGCGCCTTCAATGCCGATTTTGTGGAGGTTCCACTGCTTGCTGTAATATGGGTCGTTGGGGCCGATTAAGGAAGGTTTGACTTCTTTATTTTGGGGCGGGGTGAGTTCTCCAAGAACGGTGGTTTGAGGTTCTGGGGGAATTCTATAGATGTAATTTGGTTCAATAAATTCTGTGGCTTTGGCAAACTGAGATTTTTTCAGTTGTTGCAGCCTTTGGCGATCGCCTTTGATAATATACACATTGTCTTGTGCAGAAAATTTATTATCTAATTGGGGTGTGACGTTGTATTGTTGAGCGATCGCTTGCAAGTCTCGGTCTATTTCATCTTTAGCAATATCTTCCCGAAAATCAAGCACAATCGTTTCAAAATCACCTTTGGCTGCTAGTCCCTGAAAATTTAAAAATCCAAAAACAGCAGCACCCAGCCCAATAATAAACAGGCACAATAATAATAGCCTTCTCATATTAACTCGTTAACGCTTTTGCCAGTTTGCTCACTAACATAACTTATTTACATCCCTGATTGGTGTAATTGTCACTTTAGTTAGTTAAACCTTCACTTACGACTCAGGATTTGTTAAACGATGGAACGTGGTCTTTTATGGTTGCCTTTGTTGATAGCGTTTTTTTGGTTAGCTTGGCAAGGATCTAAAGAATATCAAAAGGTCGAAGCTTACCGAACTTGGGCAGCACAATTTGAACGAGCCAAATATGATATTTATGCTGTATTAGGTCAAAAAGACAACAATCTTACTTGGGGTAAACCCACAACTAAAGGCCCAATCAATGTAGAAACTTTTTCTTTACTTGATGTCAAAAAAATCAATCTTTTGGTCAACGATACAATCGTTAATATAGAAGCACCACCCGCCAGAGGTCGAGATATCAAAATAGAATTTGTTATTGCTGAACCCGCTAAATCTGTACTTGTCCCATTTACAGAAATTCCCTTAGCCACCCAATGGGCTAAATATTTACAGGGAGCATTACAAAATTTACGCGGGGAACAAAGTTAATCTTCCCGCCGTCATCAGTTCTAGGAAATTGCAAGGTATATTGAGAAGCAAAGCAAAATCAGATCCCCGATTTATTATATAAGTCGGGGATCTAATTTCCTGAGCATTTTTCCAGCAAATATCTTAACCAAATGAATTAATTTTTTTGCAAAATTTTGGGAAATCTTGTCTAGAGAAATTGTAGTTAAAAACAGAAATAAAAAATCATTCATCTTGGTCAAGAGATGAGAATTGGTTATGCAAAAAAATATTGCTGTTTTGGGTGTCTTATTACTTCTTAGTGCTTGTAGTTCTAGTATTGACGGCATCTCTCAAGCTACAAATACCGTGAAAGCGAAAGTAGAAAACTGTCCCCAAGCTGAGGTTGTGGCTTTACCAGGACAAAAGCCAAACGAAGGCTTTTATGACAGGTTTGATTGGCATATTCGCAATATCATAGCGAATGATGACACGATTAGATTTCAAACTTTAAAGCAGGATTTTGTTTTCTGTCGAGCTAATAATACTTGGACAGTCCAAAAAGGAACTTTACCCAAAGACTTACAACCACCAAGCAACTATACTGCTTTTGCCCAAGAGATAGTAAATCCCAAGTTCAAAAATATTAACTTGCAGGGTAAAACTTATCAGTATCGGGTGATTCAAGAGCCAAATTATTCTTTAAATTCTGATAATAATCTCTCCCGCCCAGAAGTCAAAGATCCAACCAAAGATAAAATTGTTTTTGAATTAATTACACCTAATAATAAAACTCCTCAACGGCAAACTTTATACACCCTTAAAGATTTGCAAAATGCAGCAGTAAAAGCCGGATTTTCGGCTGAAGGAAATTTGTTAGGTGTGCCGAGAATTACATCTAATTTAATTTATGGCGATCAGATTTGGTGGTCAATTGCCTTTGAGCAAGGTGAAGGTAACAACGGTATTGCCACCATTGTTAGTTATGACCCAAAAACTGATAAATTTAGCTTAATTCAACCAGAAGCCTTGGCATTTACACAAATCACAGATTTAGCCATTACTGGTGATGTTAATAGTCCAACTTTTTGGATGGGTACTAATGTGAGTGGTGAAGGAAATCTCTACATTCCCGCCAAGGGATTAGTTGCTTATCGTCCTGATGGTTCTTTAAGTACATACACCACACATAACAGTCCTTTAGTTGGGGCAATTCCTGACAAAATCAGAGTAGAAAATAACAGTCTGTGGGTGAGTAGTGCTAACGGTGTTTGCCAAGTGAAATGGCAAGCTGCTGATAACCCAGAGAGTTGGTCTTGTTGGCGCTTTACTGCAATGGCTAAAGTGCCAGAAACATTACCAATTTACAGTGCCTCAACTAATCAAAAGTCTGCTGCTTCTTTATCAGCTAATCAGACTGTAGAAGTTTTGTGGTGGAGTCCTGTAAATTTCCAAACGAACAAAGGACGTTACGAGGTGACATATCCTCAAGGCTTCACAGCAAAACTCAATGAAGGTGCAAGTAAGTATGAGTTTGGGCGTTCTTTACCCGCAGGAAAAACACCTATTGAATGGCCTGGTTTTGAATGGCACTGGAATGGACAACGCTTTATTCGTGCCTTAGATGAAGTTTCTCTCAATTTAGTTGGCGGCGGCCCTCAAGGTATCGGTTCTGGACAACTCAACCCAAACCCAGAATTAGCAAGGAATTGGAATGCAATGCGCGGTGATTTAGAGTTACTTGATATTTCTCCCAAGTCTACCAGCGTAAAATATTACTCTGGCTGGGTTGACTCCGCAAAATTGCAACCTTATCTTACAGTTGTGCCACAAACCAGACCCCAAAACCCACAACCAAACCCTTTATTGAAGGTTAAGTGAAGTATGAAGTCTGAAGTGTGAAGTATGAAATGAAGTGACTCTAGAAGTTGTCAATGGTTATTAGTCATTGGTCATTAGTCATTCCTTCTACCTTGTCTCCCTTGTCCACCTCGTCCCCCTACACCCTCACACCCAAACTCCCCTTATGAATGCCGAAAAGACATCAAAAATACCCGTAGCTTTAACTATTGCTGGTTCTGATAGTGGCGGTGGTGCAGGGATACAAGCTGATTTACGCACCTTTGCCTTTCACTGTGTCCACGGTACTAGTGCTGTAACCTGCGTGACGGCGCAAAATACCTTGGGGGTGAGGCGAGTGGATGCAATGCCACCGGAGGCTGTTGTTGCCCAAATGCAAGCGATAGCAGAGGATATTGGCGTTATAGCTGCGAAAACGGGAATGTTGCTAAATCAAGAAATTATTGCGGCTGTGGCCAAGCAAGTAGAGGCTTTAGAAATTAATAATTTAGTGGTTGACCCGGTGATGGTATCTCGCACAGGGGCGCAGTTAATTGATGATGATGCAATTAAGACGTTATCTCAGCAGTTAATTCCCCAGGCAGTTATTATTACCCCTAACCGCTATGAGGCGCAGATTTTAAGCGGTTTCCCGATTAATACTCTAGATGATATGAGGGCGGCTGCCCAAACTATTCACCGTAATTTCAAAGCGCAAAGTGTTTTAGTCAAAGGTGGCGGGATGCAGGGCAATGCCCGTGGGGTGGATATCTGGTTTGATGGCGATTGTTTGGAACTCTTGACAACACAGCAAATAGACACGCAAAATACCCACGGTACTGGTTGTACTCTATCAGCTGCGATCGCTGCTAATTTGGCAATGGGCAAGGATTTGTTAACATCTGTCAAACAAGCAAAAGACTATGTTACAACTGCTCTTGCTTACTCACTCAGTATAGGCAAAGGTCAAGGGCCTGTAGGACACTTTTTTCCTTTGTTACGAAATTGACCTGTATTTAGTGGAATATTGTAAGTTGTTAGTTGCTTGTTATGGCGATTTTTAGGTATTGACTCGACCGAAAAAAATCTTTGCTATCTCGGCATTTATCTATTATTCTTGGGCATAGTTTCATATCTAGCCATTTCCCCTAGCATTTCTGTAAAATTCCATTACCTTAACTTTTGATACCAATTCACCGATGCGAACAACCACAGCAGCTGTTCATAGCCACTCTGCAAAACGGCCCGCTTCTCCAAATCATCCCTCCTCTGTGCCATTGTACGTATATCGGGAATTGGCAGCAGAGTTAGAAGCAACCCAAGCACAGTTAGATGCACTCAACGCGAAAAATCAACAACTGGTGCAAGAAAATAAATTTCTCCGCCAAGAAATTGCCAAAGTCTTGCAGTCTGTTTCCCAATTGCAAAAACTAGTTGATTTCCGTGTCCCCGAAAGTAAGGATAGTAACTCGCCCAGCCGTGCTAGTGGTGAAGTGAAAAATTTCCCCAAACAGCCAAAAAAAGAAGCACGTCCACGTTCACAGTCAGCGCGTCCGCGTCCAGCCGCCCCGCCAAAAGCCAAACGCCGTCCTTTTCCTTTACCTGTGGTCGAAATAGGTTCTCCTCAGCCGGAAACCATCTTTATTGAGGAACAGCCTGTCAGTTATTATTCTTCTAGGGAACCCGAAAAGAGAGAAATTAATGGTTGGGGATTAGTGATTACTATTGTGTTAGTTATGCTGACAGCTTTTGGTGCTGGGTATTTAATTGTAAGACCCTTATTTGCCCATCAAAGTAACTAATTTGGCCATGAATTGTTAACAAATCTACTTAAATATAGAATTTTTCTATCTTTAAGGTAAATCAAGCAAGTTTCACCTCACTCCTTGTATATCTCCCTATTTTGGACTTCAATCTGAATTGCTAAAACTGCATAGACAAAAACCAGACACTTTAAAAAAAGTTGCAATTATTACATTATGTTTTGGTAATCGGGTTATTGGTAAGAATGTCAGACGATTGATCTGCTTAGATAGATAAACGAACCTATTTAAGATTAAGGAGTCAAATACATGAAAAAAGTAGAAGCAATTATTCGCCCATTTAAGCTTGACGAAGTGAAGATTGCTTTGGTTAATGCGGGTATCGTGGGGATGACAGTTTCCGAAGTGCGAGGTTTTGGACGGCAAAAAGGACAAACCGAACGCTATCGTGGTTCAGAATACACTGTTGAGTTTCTGCAAAAACTGAAAGTAGAAATTGTGGTTGAAGATAACCAAGTTGATATGGTGGTAGACAAAATTATTTCTGCTGCCCGCACTGGCGAAATTGGTGATGGTAAAATCTTCATCTCTCCTGTTGAACAAGTAGTGCGGATTCGGACTGGAGAAAAGAATACAGAAGCAGTATAAGGCTAAATAGTGGCGCGAGCGATCGCGTCTATTACTGTCTAATACTTGACAAAATAGTCAGCGTTGCTGAAAGTGAGATGAAAAACATCCACAAGTTAAACTTTCAGATGTTTTTGCGTCTCTAAAATCAGCAACGCCTTCTAGAAAAATTCCAAAATCGGATTTTACTGATACCAAATTAAAAAATGATTGCGACAGATTGATGGCTCAAAAGCTTACCGATCAACCCTTACCCAATCCAAAATCTGTCTTGAAAAGTTTGCTCAAGTCGGGGAACCCGCCCACGCAACTTTTCGCAAAATCTAAAATCCAAAATGGTATGAGAAATTAGGGAAATTACTCAGTAAAAACTTGAAAAATATTTTGGTAGCCAGACTGGGCTAAATTCTCAGCTTCCCGACGTTCTTCATCGGAAAATTCACTTTGTAGTTCTTCGTCGTCAGAAAACTTAGCAATTAATTGTTCATCATCGAAAAACAAAGTTTCTCCAGAGTGGAAATACCTGATGGCTATAACTTTGTTATTTCTAAACCAGAAGCCTACCCCGTCTCCGACTTCTAAAAGTGCTTCTGAAGCTGTCACAGGTTCATTATTGATAGTACAAATTCTATAAACCACACCTGCTTTTACTTTTGTCGTTTCATCACAACCTTCAGTCATCTCTGTGAGGGACTGCATTAGCTTCTCAAACAGTTGTTTTGCACTTTCTTGATTAATTTCCTGTTTTGCGGTTACAGAAGTATCAATCACACATCTATCGGGAATACCATCACCATCATCATCAATGCGTGAGTCATTTTGTCGCCCATCATTGTCGCAATCAATTGCACCTCCAATAATTTTACTTTCTTTCACACCTGATGCTTGGAGAGTAGAGACTTGAGATGCTTGAGAGACTTGACAATTTGTAATTAAAGTAGTAAAAACTAGCAAACTCAAAGAGATTAGTTGCGGAAATAACAGTGATTTCATTACATATCTGATGTATTTGGCTAGTTTAGTTTGCCCAAAATACAACAGTTTGATTAAATATCTCTAATTCTGGACACAGAATCTATAACTTCCGAAAAATGATCGAGACTTCTATTCCTATCTCTACTCTTTTTATTGGGCTGAATGGTCTGATTGCTTTTTTTCTGTCTTATATTGTGGCTTTTGAACGCACAAAAACTAGAGTTTGGCATGGCGAATCTCAAAAAGACATTGCACAACAACCTGATCCTTCCGTTAATCCTGGTGCTTGGGCTACTTTGGTTGAACAAAGCACTCAAAAACTCTTCCCCACTCACAGTCAAGATGATGGGTTGTTGCAACGCAAGGTTCGCGCTCATGGAAATTTTGCAGAGTATGTACCTCATGCGTTACTGTTTGTACTGGCTTTAGAACTAATGCAAGTACAAACATGGTTGTTATGGCTGTTGGGATGCAGCATAACTGTAGCTCGGATTGCCCACGCATGGGGTTTAATCAAAACTTACGGCCCCTCTCCAGGGCGAGCTATTGGCTTTTTTCTCACTTGGTTTGTTTATATCGTTGGGAGCCTAGCCTGTATATATTATGGGTTGAGAGGCATTTTCTCAGGAATTTTTACATAGCAGTTGCCGTGTAAAAGTTTGACCGCCAAGTATAAAAAAGAGGCTGGAGACTAGGGTCTAGAGGGTTTGTATGTTTTTACTCAGCACTTTCTGAGTAACTATTGTGATTTATCACCACTTTCCAAAAGAGGCATAGAGTCTTTCACCCGCCGAATTGGTAAATTGGCAATCAAAGCTGTGGTTCTTTGGTTACTTTCGAGCGTAAATTCCAAGCCATCAGTTTCAATTTCCACATAACGACAGACAATATCTAGAATTTCTTGACGCATTTTTTCTAACGTCTGAGCATCTAGATCAGCGCGGTCGTGGGCTATGACTACTTGTAGGCGACGTTTAACTTGATTGCGACTGTTTTCAGGAGGTCGAGAAAAAAGTCGTTCGATAAGTTCAATGATCATTGCTAATAGATATCAGGAGACTGAAACATTAAACAATCTTTGTCCATAACAACTTACGCAATCGGGCGAAGATGTTATCTGGGGGTGCGTCGAGATCCAAGAATTCGACTGTTTCTCCTTCCAATCTCCGAGCAATATTTTCTACAGCTATAGCAGCTAAAGAGGGAGTATCCCCTAATACCAAGGGTTCGCCGCGATTGGTAGAGACAATTACACGCTCATCGTCAGGGATCACGCCAATCAAGGGAATTGCAAGCAGTTCCTGAACATCTTGGACAGACATCATATCATTTGCCCGTACCATTGCTGGTCTGATGCGGTTTATTATTAAGTGTACACGCTTAACACCTTGTGCTTCTAGTAACCCAACTACCCGGTCAGCATCTCGAACTGCGGAGATTTCCGGTGTAGTTACAATTAGGGCTTCTTTGGCTGGGGCGATCGCATTTTTAAATCCGTTTTCAATTCCCGCCGGACTATCAATAATGACATACTGATATTTTTGGGCTAGTGCATTCACCAATAACTTCATTTGTTCGGGGGTAACTGCATCTTTGGAACGATTTTGGGCTGCTGGTAGAAGTACGAGGTTAGTTTGGCGTTTGTCTTTGACTAAAGCTTGTTCTAACCGACATTCTCTAGAGAGAACTTCTACGGCTGTGTAGACAATGCGGTTTTCTAGCCCTAACAGCAAGTCCAAATTTCTTAAACCAAAATCTGCATCAACCAAGGCAATTTGACGACCCATTTTAGCCAGGGCCATACCGAGGTTTGCTGACACTGTAGTTTTACCCACCCCTCCTTTGCCGGAGGTAATCACAATAATGCGAGTCATGTTCAGAGTTGCGAGCGATGAGGGTTCAGGAATTATAATAGATATTTATGGTACTGGATTTATCCTAGCTAATTGATTTCTAGAAAAATCCGTAGCCCTAGCGATGCGAATTCCTTGCGGCGTGATATGTGCCACTTCGGGAGAAAATTGTGCTGGTAGCTTCTCTGGCGCTCTAGCTACAGCATCGGCGATTCGCAATTGAGTTGGTTCCATTTGCAAAGCCATAATTAGGCACTCACGGTTCCCCCCAGCACCAGCATGAGCAATTCCACGTAAACGCCCCCAGACTAAAATATCTCCTTCTGCAACTACGATACCACCTGGATTGACATCTCCTAGCAAAATTACTGTGCCGGGATGGCGAATTTCCACTCCCGAACGCACTGTCATTTCGAGATAAAGTGCATCGGCGTGGGTGGTAGGTATGGCTTGGGGTTCAGAACTGAGGGAAGTTTGGGGCTGTAGTTGTTCTACAGAATACCCTGATGTGACAGCAGCGATCGCAGTTTGTCTACGACTCGTGGCGACATACTTGAGTTGGAGTTGGACTTCACTAAAGCTGTCGGCTAAATCTTGTAGTTGTCTGCTATCTAACAAGCGGTCATGGGCGATCAAATGCACTGGTGTATTTGGTATCCTTAAGCGATCGCCTGCATTTAATCGCACCTTTAACTGTTGCCAAATATCAGACCAAGCCAGTTCCGAAGCAGGTAACTGGGATTCTGTCGGTAAAATCACTAACAGTTTGCCGTCTTCATGTTTGAACTGGACTTGGATATGATTTTTGAGTCGATTGTCTACTTCGGTTTCTGTCACATCCCAAAGAGTAGAACTCGCATCTGTATAGGGGACTTCAGCATTCGCTTCTAAGTCCTTAGCCAAATTTAATTCCAATTCTTCTGGTGCAGGATTTAACTCTACATCCAAAAGTGGAGCATTTGACTCTGATTCTTCGGGGACAGATTCTGGATTTAACACTAAAGGCGGAGAATTTGATTTTAAATAAAGGAGAACAGATGATAATTCCGTATCTGGAATCACAGAATGGGGATCTGGCTCAAAAACGGTAGAATTCGGTTCAATCTGAGAAACCGTGGAATTTACATCTATTTCAGATAGATGAGTGATGGATTCTGCATCAGGAAGCGCAGAATTTGACTCTGGATTGGGGATAGCAAAATCAGAAGTCATGCAGCACCAGCCATAAACACAACGGAAACTCCGGGTAATTACTTATCTTAAATTAGTTACTCGACGGAACAACATTCTCACCCAAGAAAGTTATGAGGACTGAGTACTGTCAACGCTTCTGTGATCTCCCGGAGGATGCACCAACAGCTGCGGCTCAGAACTTTTGAGTTTTTCACTGAACTCATGTTTCTGAAGTATTTCAGAACAAACATTTTGTATCAACCCTGATTTATTATTCTTAACTAGACATACGGACAGCTATTAGGCATACATATTGCACTGTTTTTTGCAGATTGTCATTAGTCAAGAGTCAAAAATCAACTGAAGTATGAAGTATGAAGTATAAAATTAATTCACTCATCAAGGAATAAGTCGTAAGCCGTTTTCAGTCAAGAGTTCACTAGAAAAAAGGTGATTTTATCAATATCCAATGACAAATAACGTTTGCAGAACAAACTCATAGACCAGGATGAAATTTCAGACTTCAGACTTCACACTTCATAATTCTTTAGTTAACCGTTGATAAACTGTTGCCAAGGCATTAGCATCGCCAACATTACCAGGAAATAGTACAACTGGTAAATTGGGAAATTGGGGATGGTTAGCAGGTGTAATTACCATTGAACAACCAGCGAGAATTTGTCCGAGTAATCTGGCGGTTGTTAAAGCCAAGCCAGTACTCAAAACATCATTAGAGGTAATTCCACCTTTGCTAATTAAAAAGCCAATATCAGCAGGTAAGCCCCGCACAATATCCATCAATAAACTAGAAACTTGAATCCCAAAATCTAACCGCGTTTTAACATCATTAAAGGTGAGTTCTTGACGACTAGTATAAACAACAGGTGTTTTGCCAGCGTTATGTACAGTCTGAATATTTGCTAATGTCTCAGTCAGCAAAGTAGTAGCAGAATTTTCTTGATGATCGAGTAATCTTTGTACCTCAACTTCAATTCCCACTGTTCCTGCTGTTTGCAATAAAGCTTCTAACTGTTGAGTTGTTTTTTTGACATGGGAACCGACAATGACTGCACCCGGTTTACCTTGGCGCACGTATTTAGCCATGTTTTCGGACGCAATCGGTTGGGGAGGTAAGGCAGCCAAAGCTGTTAAAATACTGGCGGCGCTACGAAATAAAAAGCGTTTACCTTGGCTGGCGGCGGCTAATAAATCTTTGGCGAACATATCCAGGTCAGCTTGAGTTTCACCATCAACGACGGCGCACTGATTACCAGTGAGTTGCAGCAAGCGTTCTAAGCTACCAGCACGAATATCAGCCAGTAAAAAGCGGGTGACAGACTCCGCGCTGATGCGCCCTTGAGTCTTTTCTTCAACATATTTGGGTAAGTAACTGTGATGATAACCAAATACAGAATCGCGGGCAAACTCAGTTTCATGTACTGGAGTTGGGACACCATCAATAATTAAGTAATGGATACTGTCACAGGTGATGCGTCCGCCTTCTCTTCGAGAGGCTTCGCCAACAAAAAATGCTGGTACGAGAAAATGAGCATCAAAAGAACCGAGTTCATCGGCGATCGCATCCGTCTCAATGGGATAATGACCGCGTAAAGTAGAATCGGAACGGCTAACAACCAAAAAATCGTTAACTCCTTCAGCCGCTATTGCTTGTTTTAAATTTTGACAAACTTCTCTAGTTACAGCTGCGGCTGACTCTGGAGGTAAGGCGCGGGTGTTAGTCAGGACAAAAAAAATCGGTGATTCATCACGCAAACCGATGCGTAAAGTATCCACATCCCAGCGCATCAGCAGCAAGCAACTGTGGACTGTTTGCGAACCAGTAGGATCATCATCTAAAACAATTATTTTGGGTTTGTTACTCATGAGAGTCAGCAGCGCAACTGTTGTGTGGGATATTTCAGACTTGAGAGAATAATCTGCAATAATTTAGCAGTTAAATATATGCCAGATGGAATAGTGAGTGTTTAGGTTGGCAGATTTGCTAAATTATTTGCCAGCAATTTTTCATTATCTCGCAAAAATGGTATATTCCCGTTCTAGTTAAAATATTAGATGTACTATCTTCTTTTGTGGACTTAGCAATCATAATATGACGCTGCAAAAATTAGAGCCAGAATTACTTGCCTTGACACCAAACGAGAAAGCACAAGCAATTCAAATACTTGCTCAAAGTTTAGGTAACTCTTGGCGAGGTATTGAAAAAACTCCTGGTGTATGTGGTGGAGATGCTTGTATTGCTAATACACGTATTCCTGTGTGGGTATTAATAAATGCTAGAAGATTAGAGATTAGTGAAGCTCAATTGTTGAAAGATTATCCAACTTTATCGGCAACTGACTTAACTAATGCTTGGGTTTATGCCACAGTCTACCCAGAGGAAATTGAAACAGCCATTCAGGAGAATGAAGAAGATTAATGGCTCGTTTGTATGCAGATGAACAATTTCCCTTAGAAGTTGTTGAGTACTTGCGTGATTTAAAACATGATGTGCTAACTGTTCAAGAAGCTGGCAAAGCTAATTTAAAAATTCCCGATGATGAAGTTCTAACATTTGCCAGCAATAACGAGCGAGTTGTTTTAACCCTCAACCGTCGGAACTTCAAACGCTTGCATCGTTCATTTACCAGTCATGCTGGTATTATTATTTGCACAGACGATTCAGAACGCAGTAGTTTAGCTGCACGAATTCATGCAGCAATATTAGCTAACGAACCGTTATTAGGTAAATTGATTAGTGTGGTACGTCCTAACAAGTAAAAGCTTATAATTTACTTTTATTATTGAAATGCTTACTTACTTCTTGTAACTTAATTAGAAAAACAGCGATCGCAGGGAAAAATCCAGAGGAATATTCTTATTTGCGTTATGAGTACTCAAATCACTATCACCTTACCAGATGAGATTTACCAACATGCTGAACGTTTTGCGAAATTGGCAAATCGGGATGTTGCTAGTATTTTGGCAGATACAATTCAACTGTCCATTCCATCTGTGAGAGCAGAAGTTAATAATTTAGAACCTGTCTCAGTTCTTGCCAATGAACAAGTTCTGGCTTTGACCGAATTGCAAATGGAACCCGAACAGGATAGCAGATTGAGTGAATTACTTGAGCGTCAACAAGCAGGGACTATTACCGATAATGAGCGTCCAGAGTTACAAAACTTGATGCAAATTTATCAAGAAGGACTCTTACGGAAAGCAACTGCTCTACATGAAGCTGTCAAACGTGGATTAATTGAGCCTTTAAGTCAGTGAGCCAAATTCCAGAAGCAGTCCGTGTAAGAATCAGAACACAAGCCAACAATCAGTGCGGTTACTGCCGCAGTCTTCAAAAGTATGTTCTAGGCATTCTCGAAATTGAACACATTGTACCCAAAGCAGCAGGTGGTACTGATGATGAAGAAAATCTCTGGCTTGCCTGTCGGTTATGTAATTCCTACAAAGGTATTCAAGCCTATGCCAAAGATCCCATAACTAACTCTAAAGTCAAACTATTCAACCCTCGTCAACAAAAGTGGTCAGATCATTTTACTTGGACAGACGATGGTAGTCAGATTGTAGGTTTAACTACCTGTGGTCGCGCGACTGTTTTAGCTCTGCAATTGAATAATCCCTATGCTGTTGTTGTCAGACAAGCTTGGGTTTCCGCAGGCTGGCATCCTCCAGTAGAAATCTGAGCAAAATTGCGGCAATGCAATCTTGAATTAAGGCTTTTGCAACTTTCTAATTTCGGCTTGTACATCAAGAGCAATCTGTAATGATTGATTGAGTAGTTGAGCATATTCGCCAGCTTGGGTACTGACTTGTAAGGCTTGCAGATTGGCTAAATTATTCACAAATAATTCTTGATTATTCGCCAGGAGTTTTTTATTGTCCCGTAAAACTCGCTCGGTTTTTAAGGCGCGGACTAAATCTTCCCGAATTAATTGTAAGGCTGAAATTACTTGTTCTCTGTCGTTGAGGGCGTTATTTGAGGTGGCTAATTGGTCGTGAATATCTATGGCGTTAATCACAGCATGATATTGATCGACTTCATCTAAAAGTATGGTGAGTGCTTGCGGACAAGTGAACTTGCGCCAGAGCGATCGCCCAACAAGTACAGCCAACGGTACTAAAATTAATAAAATAATGCCTAATGTGATGGAAGAACCAATAGTTGGCAAAATAATAAACGCATAAATAAAACCCACAATAATTGGTGTGAGTGCTAAAGCCACCAGCAATTCGTTGATTAAAAAGCCAAATCGCTTTTCTTTATCTTTCATAACCGAAGGCCGGAAAACATCTTCTGGGTCAAACCCAGTCAAACGCCTCAATTCTCCCTTACTAATTTCTAAGCCCAGTAAATCCGGCTGCACTGCTGCATACTCCTTGAGAAAGTGCGATCGCGTTTTCATTGTAATCGGCTATGGGCAAGGTCGTACATCCATCTCGGTAGATCAACAATCAGAAAAGGCGCAGAGTACACTCGAATTTCTCACGTATGGGTAGCGGGTGTGGGGAGTGTGGGGAAGAGAGGGGAGTGTGGGGAGAGAGGGGAGTGTGGGGAGAGAGGGGAGTGTGGGGAGAGAGGGGAGTGTGGGGAGTGTGGGGAGTGTGGGGGGAAAGATTTCTTCACCATCCTCCCACCTCTCCCACACCCCTGAATTTCTCACAAGAGAGAAATCCAGGCTGAACCCTTACAGCCTCAATAGCTGATAACTCTTCACCACTAATTGTTAAAACAGATTATTTTTTAATACTTAATTTTAAATTTTGGCCAAATCTATTTATTTACAAGTAATAAAAATATAAAAAAGAAACCTGCACAATCGCATTTTATGCCTTATACATTTAGTTGCTAGGTTGCAATTCTAAAATAGAAAATCTAAAATTCGCAATGGTATCACCGATTATTACAGTATCGCTATTATCAGTTTTAGCAGTGGCTTCTCCTGTGGCTGAGAAAAGCGAGGCTGAGGCATCTACTACCCTGAATGTCCCAGCGATCGCTAATATCTTACCCGCAGACACACCATTAGTCAGCTTAATTAACACGAAGGTAGATGCTTGGGCAGACTTAAATCGTTTTTATTTATTTGACAGAGCATATTCCGCCTTGGCTCAATATTTGCCACCTTCTTTTAAACTCGACTATGTGCGAGAAATTGAGTCTTTGTTGGGCGAACAAGTAGCGGCTGCGTTTCTACCCAAGGTTGAAGGTACAACCGCAACTCTAGAGAATAACTTTATTATGTTGGCTCCTCTGAAAGATGAGTCCCGCATCCAGCCTTTATTAGACTTACTGAAAAATAGTGACCCAAAACGAGTCAAGGTAAGTGAGTATAAAGGTGTAACTATTATAGAACTCCAGGTTCCAGAACCAGCCGAACCGCCAAAATTACCAGAATCAAATCCAGAGACGGAATCAACCACCCCATTACCAGAATTACCAAAAGCACCAGAATCAAATCCAGAGACGGAATCAACAGCCCCATTACCAGAATTACCAAAAGCACCAGAACCAAATTTAAAAAAAATTCCCAAATTACCGACAAAGCCGATCAAACTACCCCAAAAACCGACTAATTCTTTGACAAAATCAAACTTAGCGGCGATTCCACCGATTTTAGGTAATCCAGATTGGTTAAAAAGAAGACCCAAAGGACTAGCGATCGCTGCTTTACCAGGGTATGTTGTAACTGGATTTACGGCTAAAGCCATTGAGCAAATTATTGATACTTCCCAAGGAGAGAATAATCTTGCTCAAAATCCCCAATTTCAGGAAACAATTAAGCATCCCCAGTATGCTAAGTCTTTGTTTACCATTCATGAAAATTTGGCAACTTTTGTGCCTTTAATTAACGACATTGCCAAAGATCCAAGTCTGCCTTTTCCAATTTTTGGTAGTGAATCCATTAACCTTGATGAATTAAAGGAATATGGAAGTGTCAATGGTTTTGTAACAGTAGAACCAGAAGGATTACGTTTTCAAGCTACAGCCTATCGCCAAACCCCAAAATCAGAAAAAGATGAATTTCAAACTGAACAACCAGATGCGATAGTCTCAAGATTACCAGGTGCTACTTACTCTGCTGCCACTGGTCGCAATCTCAATCAAAAATGGTTACTAATAGCAAAAGCTTTAAGTACAGAACCAAAACTCAAAGAGTACCTCGACCAATTTCGTAGTTTTGTCCTGAATAATACCAAACTCGATTTAGAAAAAGACATCCTCAATTGGATGGACGGTGATTATGCTTTCTTTTTGTTTCCTTCTAAGGGAGGTTTATTAGGCTCAATTCCTAACTTGAATTTAGGTATCGGTATCGCCTTAGAAACAAATAATCGAGATGCGGCTGAAACCACTCTCAAGAAATTAGATGAATTGATCAAATCTTTTTCAAACGGAGAAGTTGTAGTTAATACTCAAGATATCCAAGGACAAACTATCACGAGTTGGGATGTTGGCGGGGCATCTTCTCAAAGCTTACTGGCTTATAATTGGGTAGACGAAAAAACTCTTGTGATTTCCACAGGTTTTGGCGCAATTAAAGACTTAGTACCACAGCCTTATATTCCCCTGCCTACAACTTATAATTTCAAAACAGCAACTAATACTTTACCCCGACCCAACTACGGCTATTTTTATTTGAATGGTGGCTCTACTTTATCTTGGATTTATGGATTTGCCCCCAGTTTCTTTGATGATCAAACCTTCCGTCCTTGGAAATCAATCATTGGTTCAATCTATAGTTTGAGTGCCACAAGTTCTACCACACCAGATAAAGAACAATTTGATGTCTTAATGGTGTTGGCTCCTACTAGAAGACCGATTAATCCTGTGGGCAAAGAGTAATTATTAGGAGGAGGTGGTTCAGATCCTTTCGGCTTCGCGGTAATCGAGCGAAGTCGAGATTACCGCGAAGCTCACCCACCTGGAGCGGGGGAAAATCGTCCCCAATTCTCCCTGCTCCCTGCCCCTTTTCCTCTTCCCTCCTGCCTTGAAAGTGCTGAGTGCTGAGTAAAAATGCTAGTCCCACTTTTATGCTTGGCGATGAAACAAGTTTCATCGGGACTGCCTTACCCTAGCGATAAATTTTCTTACCTACCTACTTACATCAACCCAACCACTCAGGATTAAGTGCTGTACTATCAAATTGACTAGTAGTTTTAAACAATTCATATTGACCTTTAGCAGCAGCTTGACGAGTCCGATTTAATAGTTCTTGAACTTGTGCTTGACTCAGATGTTCAAAGGTGCGGATGGCTTCAAAAGCTTGGTCTAAGATTTTCATACTTTCAATGCCTGTAATCACTGTGGATGTCGGCAAATTCATCGCATAGTGTAAGCATTCAATGGGTTTAACAGTATTACTTTTGAGAATGTTTTGATCACCCATTGATTTCATTCCTAAAACACCAATTCCATCCTTAACTAGTCTGGGTAAAACTTGGCGTTCAAAACTGCGGAAATGGGCATCCATAACATTTAATGGCATTTGGACTGTATCAAAACGAAAGTTGTTTTGAGCAGCAACATCAAGCATTCTCAGGTGAACTAAGGGATCTTTGTGGCCAGTAAAGCCGATGTAGCGAATTTTGCCAGCTTTTTGGGCTTCTAGAACCGCTTCCATTGCACCGCCAGGAGCAAAAATCCTGTCTGGGTCTTCCATACGGATGATTTCATGATGCTGTAATAAGTCTATGCGATCGCTCTGCAATCTTTTCAAAGAATCATCAATTTGCTGGGCTGCGGCTTTTTTGGTGCGACCATCAATCTTTGTCATCAAAAACACTTTTTGCCGATAACCATCCCGGAGTGCTTTACCCATGCGAATTTCACTCCCGCCATTGTGATAGTCCCAGCTATTGTCCATAAAGTTAATACCACGATCAATAGCAGCACGAATCAGCCGGATACCTTCTTCCTCATCTTTTGGTCTACCAATATGGTGTCCACCCAAACCAATTACCGAAACTTTTTCCCCAGTGCGGCCTAACTGACGATAAATCATTTCACCTTTTTTAATTGGAGTGGGTTGATTTTGGGCTAAAGCTTGTTTAAAAATTCCTGCTGACGCTGCTAGTCCGACTGTTCCTAAACCAGAAGCAGAAGCTATTTTCAGTAAATCTCGTCTACTGATTTCCATAAATCATTAAAATCAAACTATTACATCCTCATAGCTTTGCACGGTGCAGAGTAAGCTACATCTAACTGTTGAAAGAGAACCGTCTTGATCAAGAGGTGTATTATATTGTGTCCAGTAAAAGACTGATCACAAAGACATCTCAACAAGTTTGTTACGGAATATTAAGTCGCACATCATGTCATATAACAATATTGAGGAC